>NZ_JBFRQW010000004.1:94798-145888 GCF_041472735.1 Vibrio sp. 10N.261.46.E11 | reverse complement strand
AATCCGCGATGAACCAAAAAGAAACCCCGTTTGGCTTTCACCAAACGGGGTTTATTCTTTTTCGTAGCCATCCTGCTACTGACGTTGTTACTTATTTTTTAATAAGGTCACGTATGCTCCTTGCATCGTTCCTTGATTTGGTTAAATCCTTTAACCTATCCAATCCATCGCCTTCCTAGCGGTGTCCATGCTAACTCATTATCCTGACAAGTAACTCTATCCTAGAGTAAAACTTCCTTGCTGATCACTCATCCTAAGTCATCAAATCTTCGTCCTGAAGATACCTAGTCCGTTAGGCTTTTTCCTGTTCCTGCCAACTTCCTGTCGACATGAGTATTAAACACTTTGGAGGCTTTATTCGCAATTGGCCTTAGGAAATAAATATCCTCGTTAACTAAAATAAATATGCGTGGATTCATATAAAACAAGGGGTTGGGTTTGTGATTTTTCTTTTTTCTGCGAAGCTTGACTGTGATCTCTTACGTTCGGTGTGAGAGATCTCTTACAAATGTTCGGGCGCGGATATCATACTTTGTTGAACTCATTCGTCGATAGGTGAGCAAAATACGCTCAACAAACTCAAAGTAATAGGAAAATATAATGGTTACAGCACTTTACGCAGCCTTGCTGACGGTCGTAATGATTTGGTTGGCGATAGAAGTTATTAAGCAAAGACGAATTAATTTGGTTGCTCATGCCGATGGCGGTGTTGAGTCGCTACAGATAGCACGTTCTGCACAAAGTAATGCTATGGACTATATCCCAATCACGGTGATTTTGATGGGATTTTTAGAGATGAATGGTGCCAGTGTGTGGTTTGTTCATGCCATTGGTGTTGCCTTTATTCTGGGGCGCGTGATTCATGCAAAAGGTATTCTGGCAAAGAACTTAAAAGGTAGAAAAGTGGGTATGGTGTTAACGCTTATCTGCATGGTCTCGTTGATTGTCCTAAACTTAGCTTACCTACCTTTTGATAAAATGTTCTAGGGAGCATTATGGCATTACGCCTTCCACCTGCTTGGGCGATTGTCCTTGCGGGGCTAATACTCAACATCATGGCGATTGTCATGTCGAGCTTGGTGCTCGACAAAATTGAAGCGGAGAAATCGGAATACAAGGATCGTAAATACGGCAATGTGTACTCTATACAATTGGCCTGGAATACGATCGAAACCCTAGAGCGTAAGCGTGAAGCTATTCTTATTCACCTTGATAAGTCATCAGCAGAAATGGCTCAACCCGCCACTATTCTTGATGAAGCGCTGCGCGGCCAACTTCGGAATTGGGTGAGTGATGAGGTGCCGGCCATCTCACTGGCAAATTTGCCCAAGCTTATGATGCTGATCAACAGCGCCCAAGAATCGCAACGTTCACGAATCGATGACTACTATTTGGATAACCTGACGTTGGTTGAATTAATCCAAAGGCTCGATGAGAAAATGGCTTTTTATAAGAATATTGCCCTGTTTCTTCAGGTGTTTGGTTTAGCACTTATCTTAGCTCGCGACCTCGCTAGAAGGCCTTAGTATCTATTTATCTACCACTTATCTACTCACTTACTTAGCTACCTAGTTATCTACCCATCGACTGGTATCGCTAGCGAGACTCACTTGGCAGGTTAGGGTGCTGCTGGCCTTGGTACTTCTGTAATTGTTCTTTTAGCCCTTTAAACGTGCTCAGTGCACTATCAATCGATAATTTGTTCATCAACCAATTTGGCAGGATTCCACCTGCGTTCGCGTAAGCGGTATAGGTGATATAGGTATTACCATTGGTGAGCGGTTGCAGAGTCCATAAGGCATCTACATCATAAATTCGAATGTACCCCGACTCTTTCGCCAAATAATCAGACGCATCCTTGATCGACAAGACAAACTGCCCATCCTCGACGCTGTATTTTGAGTAGGTCACCATATCACGATCTCTGGCAGGCCAAGGCGCTTTGAACTGGGTATAGACGATATTTTCATCCTCAGATATCTGCATTAAGACACGACTTTCCGATACGTTATCTATCCAGTTTGGCACGTTCTCGCTGTCTTCCAATAACAGCAAAAAACTAGAGTAAGTGGTGGGTGTTTGCATTTGTGCTCGTATCTCTACTAAGCCTTCACTGTGAGGTCTCTTGTCAATGATGATGCCGTCTTCACTTTTTACGAACTGCCATGGAGCAGCGTAAGTCAGTGTTGATAAAGCATAGAGTCCGATGGCTAAAATTCTAGGTAATATCATTATTCTTCCATGAAAAGAAAAGCTTATCTTTAGGAGTATAGAATATAAATGGTTTTGATTCGTGCTGAAATCGCACTGATTTTTCTCTGATTTGAGCGTTACATCGCTGTTTATCTTGGTGTAAAACTGACGCTTGATGTTGAACTGGTGTTTTAAGTTGGCCCGTGTCAGCAGGTGAGTGCGTTCACGGGCTTCGCTCGATGTAAAAAAGGCTAGAAATGATTCTTGTAGCAAATGCGCATAGGGGCTCTGAATTGAAAGCGACTAACGAAGTAACCAGTGGCGCAGTGGCGTTTTTTCTATACCAGCGATCAATATAAAGCTCAGGGTAAAGGTGCCGAAGAACACGGCAATGTCTTTAGCGAGTTCAGTGATGCCCAATACTCCGCAGACATTGAATAGCAAAATAATGATCAACAGATGGCAAACGTAGATACCTAGCATACGATTCGAGATAGCGCGAAGCCATGCGTAATCGCCGATGTTTGGACTAGCTAAAAGCCACATGAACACACCAATCCCCCACAAAGCTGTACCAAACAAGAAATCGTGAATATTAAAGGCGATATCAAATTGGGTTAGCCATGCCGCTTCGGCAAAATGGATGACCATGCCTAACGCCAATAACACTAATGCTTTGGCTGAGGACACTTTCCATTGATGCTGACGAATGAGGAAACCTAAGGTCACCATTAACGTGCTGAAGAACGGGCCGTTACGTGTGAAGAAAGGGGCCTCTAACCCGGTTAGCGTTGCGTAGCTTCCTGCCAAAACACCATAGCCATAGAGTGCAACAGCGATAAGAAATAGAAATTTTTGGAGCTTTAACTCAACCAATAGAGCGATGAGCAACACTGCGCACACAAGGGCAGGAATGAACCATAAATGTACCAACCCACCCTCTAACAAAGAGTTAAGTGGGGTATTCATTAAGAAACCCCAATAGCCTTCACGTTCACCTAGATAGCCAAATTCTTCTACTTTCGCGAGATTGAATGGCATCACTAAGCAAATGATGCTCCATGCCAACCAAACTTTGAGTAGTGGTTTGGAGTAGTTGATGAAGGTTGTCCAAGGCGATGCTGTGAGCTTAGGTTGGATCAGATAGCCTGAAATAAGGAAGAACAGAGGTACCGCAAAGCGAGCGGTTTGGTTGAGCACATAACCAACCCATGGCACTTCATCTATTTGCCAATAAGTGAGTGCCATTTGGCCGTGCAAACCAATGATCGCCAAGATAGCAATCACTCTGCCTAACTCGATACTGGCGATGTGTTGTGAAGGCGTATGTTGAACGGAAGACATATCAGATCTCTCAGTAAAATTTTTACGAAATCTAGCAGCCTTTATGCCCAACCAGTTAGTCCTAAATCAAGGCTTATGACCTTTGTTTCGAGGCTTGTGTCGGTTTTTTGAAGCTTGTCGCAGCTATATTAAATCCATTGCAGTGAGTGCAAATATACCTAGTGTACAAGTGATAAGAGAAACAACAGTAGTAAGAGCGATGATGTTAGCCGCGAGTGTTGAGTTTCCTCCCATCGCACGAGCCATAACATAGCTTGCCGCTGCCGTTGGTGCTGCGCTCATCAAGAAGATAAGTCCGAGATCGAGCCCTTCAAACCCTAAGTACCAACCAGCCAGTGTAGTCAGTAAAGGTGAGGCGATTAACTTGTAACTAGAGGCGAACCACGTAGACAACTTTTCTTGTTTAAGCGAACTAATATCTAGAGAACCACCAGTACAAAGTAGAGCCAAAGGCAAAGTCATGTTGGCAAAGTATTGCCCAGCATCAGTCACCATTTTTGGAATGGGAATTGAAAGTGCATAGAAGACGACCGCTAAGAAAATAGCGATGATTAACGGGTTTTTGGTGATGGACTTGGCGATCACTTTAATGGCTTTAGCGCCGGTGTCTTTGCCTTTGGGTGTCAGTGCTATCACGGCTTGAATGTTATACAGTACGGTCAGAGATGCGACATAGATAGCAGCCAATGCCACGCCTTGGTTGCCATAAATATTAGCCACGTAGGCGAGGCCGATGATCGCGGTATTAGCGCGGAATCCCCCTTGGATGATCACACCTTGATCTTTAGAGCTTTTGAATACCAACTTGGTTGAGAAAATCGTGAACAAGAAAAAGACAAAGTTAGCGATGACGCCAAACGCAACTAACGCGCTACTGGCTGAAAAGTTGTGATTCGATTGAACAATACTCAGAAATAGCATCGCGGGTAGGGTGACTTGAAACACCACTTTGGACGCGACATCAATGAAATTATCATTGATCAAACCGATTCGCTTGAGCATCACACCAAGAAACAGCATTAAACAGATAGGGCCTGTTACCGACGCCGAAAACGCAAACTGTTCCCAAAGTGTGTTCATTGTTTTTCCTTTAGTTAGTCGATTTCAATTTCCCTTGAATACTGTCGCATTTTTCCACAGTTTCTGACATCAGAGAAAACAAAATAAGTGTTTTGCAAATAAAAATTGCAAAAAAGAACGAACGTGCTAAAAATGAAACATGAGATTTATTATTGGTGAATAATGAGCAAGGGAAAGATAACCAAAGAGTATATTTTGAGCCATGCATTCGCGCTTGCGAGTGAGAATGGTCTCGAGAGTTTGACGATTGGTGAGTTAGCCAAGCAGTGTGGTATGTCTAAGAGTGGCTTGTTTGCACACTTCAACTCTAAAGAGAACCTGCAACTCTCTGTACTGGAATATTCCAACGCCATATTCACTGAGAGAGTCATTATTCCCGCGCGAGAGCTCGGTGATGGTGATATTGAAGCCAAGCTTAAACAACTGCTCGATAACTGGCTGGGTTGGAACCATTCATTCCAAGGCAGCTGTATGTTTATTGATGCTTGGAAAGATGCAGGCAGCGAAACGTCTGTGATTCAGAAGGCACTGCAGAAAACCATTTCAGTGTGGATTGATTACTTGACGATTCAGGTAGCAAAAGCGGTTGAGAGCAAACAGTTCAGGGCCGATTTAGATCCCAAACAGGCAACCTTTGAATTATATGGCCTTTATTTGAGTGCAAACTTGTTCTACTCATTGCGAGGGCAGCAAGCGAGCCACACGCATTTTTGGAGTGGTGTAGATCGCTTAATCGCTAGCTGGAAAGTCGCTTAATTCGTTTTTAAGCGGAGCATTGTTTAGGTAAGTTAAGCTAGGTAACAGTGACAAATAATTTTAAGAGAAATGGCGGAAAGCTACGATAAACGTCTATAAGTAGCAGCGCCATTTTTTATACTAACAAATAGCACGGTCGTTCGATTTTAGGGCCGAGCTCGATCCGCCAACAATGATGGCGATACAAGGAACGGTCATGAGTGACAAAATCTATTTCAATACATCGAACAAATTTAGCTTCAAGCGTAGCTTGATTGGCGCTACAACCAATCTGCACTACATTTTAGCGCCAAGTCATGCGAAGAAAACTGCGCGTAAACTGCTGCTCACTCCAATGCGTACCGAGCAGAAAAATGCCGATCCGCAAGGGCTTATCAAGAGTGAAATCAAAGGTCGTGATGGCGTTTTAAAAACGTATTCTTTGGGTATGGGTCCAGTTTGGGTTCTGACTCATGGTTGGTCTGGCACCGCGAGTCAGTTTTTCCCTTTAATGGAACATATTGCAGCCAAAGGTTTTACGGCTCTGGCTTATGATCACCCGGCGCACGGTGGCAGTGATGGTGTACATGGCCATATCCCTGCATTTGTGAACGGTCTTGAAGCCATTCTCGATTCAGTGGGAGAGGTAGCAGGTTTGGTCGGTCACAGCATGGGTACCGCTTCTGCATTGGAATGTAAGCACGTTAAATTGGAAAACAAACCTTTGTTGCTAATAGCTCCTGTGTTGGATTATTTAGAAAATCTATTTGGCAGCGTGGCTCGTTCTGGTTACTCAATAAAACTGTTTGAGGCGGTCGTGGGTGAAGTGGAAGAGCAGTTTAACTACCCAATTCAGTCTGTTGATCCTTATGGAAAGCTAGCGCTTCGTGAGTCACAGACGATCATTGTTCATGATGAGCAAGACAAGTTTACTAAGTTTGATGTGTCTCAGCGTGCCGCTAATGAAATGGGTCGCGTTACCTTGATTGCCACTCAAGGCCAAGGCCACGGCCGAGTGATGAAGTGCCCACAAGTATTCGAGAGCTTTGATAACTTGATTAGCTAAGTTTAACGAATCAAGCAAGTAGAACGCAGGTTAAGAAAACCAACACTAAAAAGGCCAACCAGACATTATCTGGTTGGCCTTGCTTTTAGGTGTTTAGTTGCTTTAACTAATCTTGTCCTTAGTTAGCACAGCTTGCTGGGCCGATCTCTTTCCACACGCCCCACGGGCCTGTCGTTGTTGGATCTTCACCTGTTGTCCACCATTTCGCTTCCCAAACCTTACCACCTTGAGTCACTTGGTCGCCGCCAGTGTAAACCGCACCTGAATCCCAAGCGTTAGTACACGTACCGCCGCCTGTGGTTTTCTTAAGAACTTTCACTGAAGTAGCCGCTACCGATGTTTCTGTACCATCACTCACTGTTACAGAGAAGTTCAGTACAGTGTCTTGCGTGTATTCCGCCGCCACAAAGCTTACTGAAGCGCCTTGTACTGTTGCGTTGATACCTGCTGGTACATCCCAAGTGAAGGTTAATGTGTCTTGATCCGCATCGCTAGACGTTGACGCATCAACCACAACAACATCACCCGCATTCACTTCAGCCGGAGCCGTAACCACTGCAACTGGTGCTGTGTTGACTGGGCCTGTGTTTTTAGGGTTTACCGTTACAACAACCGTGTCTGTTGACGTTGCGCCTTCGTTGTCTGTTACGGTTAGGCTGAATGTTAGAGTTTCTTGTTGTGCGACTTCAACAACATCGAAACTCGCAACAGCCGCATTCGCGTTGGCCAGTGTTACGGCAGTTCCGCTTACTTGTGACCAAGCGTAGCTCGCAATCGTGCCGTCGCTGTCTTTTGAAGCACTACCGTCTAGAGAAACAGAAGCTGGGCCTTCAACCGATTGGTCGGCACCCGCAGCTGCCGTTGGCTTGCGGTTGACTGGTGGAGTGGTACCGCCAGCAAGGCCTTCATGCATTGCATTTAGGATATCGCCGTTATCCGCATCAATTTCCCAAGAAAATAGACCCGCAAGGCCAAGGCTACGAACGTATGCGCCTTTTGCTTTTACTGAGCGGTCATCATCAAATGTGATTAGCTGACCTGAAGTACGGTTCCAAACGTAAGGCGCTTCTGCCATTTCGTCGTAGCCATATTCAAAGCCGTTGATGCCTTGGTTGTTTGCACCAAGCATGTTCGCTTTAATGCCTTTGTAATCGATAACGCCATCTTCCCATACACCCTGAGCAGAGCTGCCGGTCAGTTTGCCATTACCCACGCCAGTCATTGGGTCGCTTGGATCTGAAAGTGATGAGGGTAATACGCCTTCCCAACCACGACCGTACATCGCTGTACCAACCACAAGTTTGTTCGCTGGAACACCTTGCGCAAGAAGCAATTGGATGCCGTTGTCTGTGGTGTAAGCAGGGCCTGTGTACTGTTCGCCATTTTCATCAATGCCTGTGCCATCACATTGACCAGGGCGCATGAAGTTACCGCAGTTGAGTGCTGTTTGGTGACCTAACACGTTGTTCCAACCGCCGTAGAAGTCGTAAGTCATTGCAAAGATGTAATCCATGTACTGGATAGCCTCGCCGTAGTTCACGTCTTCAATCTTATCGTGACCAACGCCGATCGCAGATGTTAGCTCGTAAGTACGGCCGTTTTCCGCTTCTAGTTGATCAAGCATAGTGCGCAGCTCTGCCATCAGTGCAATGTAAGCTGGGCCATCATTCACAGGGTCACCAAGGTCTGGCGCCGCACCGCCTCCTCCAGGGAATTCCCAGTCAATATCGACACCGTCGTAGAATTTCCACGTGTTAAGGAATTTCTTAACCGATGCAACGAAGGTGTCTCGGTTAGCTTTGGTTGTGAAATCGAAGAATGGGTCAGACAGCGTCCAACCACCAATTGATGGGATGATCTTCAAATCTGGATTGCGCTGTTTTAGCGCCATCATCATTGCGTAGTTGCCCTTGATAGGGGAGCTGTATTCATGACCCGCTTGCGGGAAACTCTTTTGAAAAGCCGCCCAAGGGTCGTGAATCACCACTTCGTAATCGTTAACGCCCTGACATGCTGTCATGAGTGCGTTGTAACTGTTGCCGCCCACTGATTTCACTGATTCGTTAGGGCCACAAATTGGGATGAAGCCATAAAGGATATGGGTCAAATTGTCAGCAGGTAGGTTATCGACTGTGTAATCACGGCCATAGATGCCCCACTCAACAAAGTAAGTACCTACTACCGTGTTTGGGTCTGTGTTGTATGACTTGTTGTTTGGGTCCACATTCATCGCAAGAGGTGCTAGGTGTGATCCATCGGTATCGGCAATCGTGATTTTAGCGGGTGCGCTTTTGCTACAACCTGTTTCGTCACACGCTTCAATTTCCATATCAAATAAGCCGCCTTGGCCATATTCGAATGAAGCTGTAGTTTGGCTGCCAGTAATTGGGCCAGTAGCAACTTTAACGCCATCAAAGTAGATGTTGTACGTGTTTCCTGATGTTCCGCTCCATTGGTTGAACTTGACATCGACCTTTGCTTTGTCGTGATACTTAACCATCTGGTTGTAACCAGAGGTGGTTTCCATCGCGAGTTCAATTTTAGAAAACTGTAGGTTGTTGGAACCGTACATATCAATGCTAGGTGCTGTTGGCGCGGCCAATGCTGTACCAGATAGCGCTAGAGCAATACTCGCAGCACAGGTGTTTATACGAATCATACTATTTCTCTCATTCCTTGAAGGTTTAGAACCAAGTGGCCCTAGAATCGGCTCCCGTCAGTTTTGAAGGAGCTTCCCCGTCAGTATTCGAGAGAGTTTTAATTTCATGACTGAAAATAAATCCGTTTTCGATGGACAACTAAAAAATTGTATCTTGTTACAATTCTGTTGCTTAATGAATGAGAGGCTGAGTCCATGTTTTATAAAATAAAACTTTACTCAGAAGGAAAGTCTCATAAGTGAAAATACACGACATGAAGTTATGAGAAATTGCTACAAGCTACAATAAAATATCGAGAACTGAAGCAGTATCACAACCTGAAGCACGTCATGCCGGTGCTTGTAAGGGGCATGACGTGTTGATGTAAAGGGGTTTACTAAGCAAAGCGCTGTTGAAAGTATTATTTTTTGAATTGCTCAGCTAATACTGAGCGTCGTTGCTGCATGAGTCCTTGAGTATCACCCGCTACAGTATCTTCATACCCTTCTTTTATGAATTGTTTGGATGGTGTGTTAGGCACTAAACGCTTTAAGCGAGGTGAATTGTAGGTACCGCTAATGGTATAAATCGTTGGGCCTGAACCTGTGTTGATCGTGACATCGTTACCATCAAAATCAAACGAGGTACTGATGAAACGATAGTTCATCATCACACCGTCATCGGAAAGTGTAAGAATATCTGTTTTGTAAGGTGGAGCACCAATCTCGATCCATGTGCCATGGACGTTACTTGGGCTTACAGATTTTTGGTAGGCTTGGTAGCCAAAATAGCCGACGGAGAGGGCAATTATAAAGCCAGCCATTAAGAAGGCGTAGAGTAACGAATTGGCCAATATATCGCTGCTTTTCGTGGTGTTTTTAGCCATTATCTCTTCATTTTAGTTACTCATACTGGTGATGATTCTATAAAATAAAACGATAGGTTGCAAAGGTTCTTATAAGAGTTAGAAGCAGGATCGAATGTTCTTTTGAATCAAACTGCCTCAGTGATTTTTTACCCACACATTCAGTCTTCATGCTTTGTTAAGGAATATTTACTTAGAATGATTAGGTTGTATACCCAATGCCACGCCTAAAATGATTTCATCTCGAACGAAATTTAACTTCGAAAGGTCAAGAGATCCTAAGCTATATTCATTTATTTCTTGTAGGACAGTCTCGAATTGGTTAAAACAATTAGCACCTAAATTTACGTATAGGCTTATTCGTTGAGCCTAGTAATGCAATTTTGAGATAACAAGGAAGTACAATGATTAAAGAAAATACATACTTTGAAGGTGGTGTTAAGTCGTTAGCGTTTAACCAGTCTGGTGCTGATGTGAGTGTTGGTGTGATGGCCGCTGGTGAATACACATTCGGTACTGCAGCTCCGGAAAAGATGACTGTGGTTAAAGGTGCTTTAATTGTAAAGCGTGTTGGCGATGACGATTGGACGACATTCCAATCTGGTGAGTCTTTTGACGTTGCGGGTGACTCTTCATTCGATTTACAGGTTAAAGAAGCGACAGCTTACCTGTGTGAATACTTGTAGGAAGGCCTGAGTTCGTTCAACCAGAGTATCGTTTATCTATGGCTTAATAGAAAAAACCACGCTCTAGGAGCGTGGTTAAATAAGTGATAATAACCGGCAGTGGATAGTGTCACTTGTTTTTACAGTCATCAAATGGATGACCAAATTGTTGTTCGTTGCAAAATCTCTTCAATCTTCAATCTTCAATCTTTAACTTCAATTCAAAGCTAAAAGCTAAAAGCTAAAAGCTAAAAGCGCAAAGACGTCGTTAATCAGTAAGTCTCAAATACGCCGTTGTTGTAATCCTGAATCGTCAGTTCAATCTCTTCCATCGAATTCATGACAAACGGACCATAGTGCACAACAGGTTCATTAATCGGCTCACCAGAAAAAATCAGTACACCTGAATCTTTTAAGCTAACCAAAGACAGCAAGTCAGCTTTAGTGAGCAGTGCAAGTTGCCCTTGGTTGATGACTTTTTCGCCGATCTTAATACTGCCTCGGTACACGTAAGTCATGGCATTGTGATTAACATTTGTCCCTAACGTTATTTCTTGCCCAGAATGAGAGCGCCAATCCGCCACGCTTAACGGCACACCAGTTTGTTGCAGTGGGCCTTGCGTCCGTAAAGCCTCTACATCATGGTCAGCTAGGTTATGCAGTTCGAATACACCAGCAATAACTCTCAATAAACCATTTTGTTCATTTTGATGCTCCGCGATGCTTTCACTTTGGAAGTCGTGATATTGCGCTAGCTGCATTTTGTGGGTTGCAGGTTGGTTTATCCAAATCTGAAATCCATGCAGTGCACCTTCTTCCATCATTGGCATTTCGCTGTGAATCACACCACGACCCGCGGCCATCCACTGTGCACCACCGCTGCGAAGCTCTCCAACATTCCCCATGTGGTCTTTGTGCTGGAAGTGACCTTGCAGCATGTAAGTGAGCGTTTCTATCCCGCGGTGAGGATGTGGAGGAAAGCCGCCAACATAATCTTTGCTTTCATCCGACTTAAGTTCATCAATCATTAAAAATGGAGAGAAACGCGTGTTATTGAAACCAGCGAGTCTTTGTATTTTTACGCCATCACCATCGGAGGTAGCGTGTGCTGCAATCACATGATCTACTGCTCTTACACTCGTCATTTTGAAATCCTCATAAACTTGAATAGCTGTAGTTTATGTAATTTGATTTAAAAAGAAGATGGCACAGTGTTGAGTGACTTATTCGAAAATTTTGAACAGGTAAGAATATAAAATTATGTCTATACTTGAATAGAGAGCAGACCGCCAAGGAGGCCGCTATGGCAGTACAGCAAAAACATGGCGAAAGGCAAGGTCGGATGGGCTTTGATAACGATTTTACAACGGAGCAAGGTCAGCGTTTTACAAAGGTTGCGAATAAAGCGGTTAAGCGCCGTGTTAGAAAGCACCAAGCAGATGGGCCTTTTATACACTCGGCCAAGCAAGCCGCTTTTAAAACCGTTGCTAAATCTAAGAACGAAAACCGAAATTTAGTACGACAAGTCGTATGGATTATTGTTATTGGCTTAGTGAGTTTATGGGCCATGTATATGGCAGGCTAGCGTGGACGCGTTTTTAATAACGTAACATTGCTCCCTTCGACCTTCGCTTCAAGACATCCTTCAAGCTCAGATGATTCCGATTCTGAGAAGGCTAAGTTCGTCGGTAGCTCTTCTATCAAGGTTGATATGGGATTGTCGTGATAATAAGCGTATCGGTTTTTTCCTGAATGTTTGGCAACATACATCGCTTTATCAGCACATCTCGTCAGCTCATGTAATTCTTTAGCATCTTGCGGGTACAACGAAACCCCAACGCTGAGTGTCAATTCTTTGATTCTCTCGTTTGTCTGGCAACCACTTTCGAATAACCCACAAATCCGATCTAAAATACCGTCTAGATCTTTGCGAGTTGGCACATCGTAGAGCATCAAAACAAACTCATCTCCAGCAAAGCGCGCAATCGAATAATCGTATTCATGGCTTACCCTATCTCTGGTTCGGATGTTGTTGCTTAAACGGTTCGCAAAATGCTGCAGGACACTGTCTCCGACGTCGTGCCCGTAGCTATCATTAATGCCTTTAAAGTCATCAATGTCCAAAAAAACTAATGCAGTCAGTGAGCGTTCACTATCCACTGTCGCAAGTTTTTCTGTTGCCCAGCGTTCAAAACTCCAACGGTTTGCCAAGCCTGTTAGTTGGTCTCTATAGGCCAGATCTTCAATCCCCTCTTTATACAGGCGTTGAATATAACTGACGGCTTTTGTGTAGTAATAAGCTGATGTGTGACATACCAAGCTCATTGTAAATAAGCTAAGAATAAACCGGTGTGAGCTGCTAAAAGGTAAAGAAAAGCTGCTAGGCATCGCTGTAATCAAGGTGCTGATAAATACACAAAATGAGGTACTGAATATAATACCAATTCTGAAATCGTTTATGAAAATAACGGCAGCCAAAATCGGGTAGAGCCAGAGTGTCCGCTCGGGAATGGCGTGACTGTACAAGAATAGGATGACTCCTTGAACGAGCAGAACACCACTTAGAATCAATTCTGAATACTCAGCGGCAGTGACTTTTTTCACGTAAAATGCATTGGAGATAGCGATAAGTGCAAAACACAGCTCGAAAATTGACAGTGTGTAATGCTGACCTTGGAAGTAAGCCCAAGTGTAGAATGTGAATAACGCAGCGGCAGCCAATGAAAAGGAGTGGACAATTTTTTGCTTGCGAGTGGATCGTATGTCCGCCATTTCTTCTAGGTGTCTGCCGACGAGCCTTTTCATGTGATTTGTGCCAAAGATTTCAATAATTGGTGTTAATAGTAGATGAAATAAAAGTGATAGCAGAGTGTTAGTGGTCTTTTTAGTGTGACTACTATCAAAGTTCCATATTTAAACAATGATTGGCTCATAATAAATAGTGATTCGTGTCACTAACGGTGCGGACAAGTCCGAGAATGAGACAATTAAAGTTCGAGTTGCAAGAATTGATTTGGTTGTTATCTACTTGCTTTCCAATGCGTTACTCAACATAGTTTGTAGATAGCTAATGTTTATAGATACCTAAATTTGATAGAGGCTCATAATGTTAATTACCTTTAGTTGCAAAGCTCATGCTAGCGTCACGATGTTTGGTGAAGCCGGTCTTCAGTTCATTAAGATGCTTGGACATAGTGGCACTATCCCCGGAGCAATTGATGCTTCAGAGGTTTCTCAAGCGTTAAGCCATTTTCGTGCTGCGATCGCCGCTGAGCAGAGCAAGCAGGTAGAACAAGAAAATACCGATGACGATAATGAAGAGGTTGTTGAAGCGTCTGTTAATATCGGTAGCCGAGCTTTCCCGTTAGTTGAACTATTGAAAGCGGCCATTAAAGACGAATGCGAAGTGATGTGGGAAGACGGTAGCGGTAAGCGATTGTAAGAGTATTCGAGCTCTTTGAATCAGAAAACAAACGTTTTCATAGGTTGACTAATAAATGCAAACTGAAACAATACGCTGCATTTATAGAAGTGTGTTGATCTAAAGGAAATTTGATGAGCTCTTATTCTCACGTTCGCAGTTACGCCAGTTTATTCAGTGTTTTATCGTTGGCGGCTGCGTCAGCTCCGAGTGCAGCTGATATATCAACAACGCCCGTCATTGGTGGCGTGTTTAGCTCCAGTGAAGTGTTGAAAAATCAGGTGCTTTCAAGCCTCAATTATTCTGCCAAACTCACTCGTGATGCGGCTCTTTTCACCATTGGTGGCGTTACATTAGATGCGTATATTCTCGCACTTCCTTTAGATGTCAAAACAAAAGCCAGAGTCGTTGCTCAGTTATCCAACCCGACGTACTCAATTCCTTTGGGTTATTTTCTCTATAGTTATTACGACCGCTATTCAGGTTTGGGCAGTGAAGATGTGTTCAAGTCTTACTTGTCGACGGTTTATGATGAGCAGGCATTAAAGGGCTTTGAACATAGCCTCTATCATGTTGGAGATAAGCCAACCTCAGAGCATCACGAGCCAGATACCTCGACTGAAGCAACGGGACATCATGAAGGTATTCGTATCGATGAACAGTTCATTGCCAACATGGTGGTTATCTACGATGCGTTATTCGAAATTGGTGTTTGGCAGGATATGGACACGCTCCCTGCGAATTACACATACTTAACCAATAGCCCTGAAGATCTAGCGATCATCGCTCAGATTCAACCGATCATTGTTGATTTGATCGGTAAAGCGGCATTGGGAATGGATGACGGCGACATGAAATCTGCAATGTTGGCGATTGCAGAAGATGGTAAACCAGAAAACGCTGATAAGCCGAATAACAAAGCACAAGCTCTTACCATCACGCTTATTGATTTTGTACGCTTAAACTTGCTGAAAGCTTACCGACAATTTGTGTTTAAAGAAGAACGTGCAGAAGCGCTCGATGATTGGATGCAACAAGCGTTCAGTGACCAGCCTGATGCGCTAATACAATTCTTAGAATCCCAACAGCACAAACGTTTTGCGGTCCAAGTGACCGTCGACGGTTTACAGCAGGGGTTGATCGAAGGCTTGGTCGATGAAGATTCACCTTTCATTTCTGTTGCTTACCAAAATCATAAAAACCGAGCGCAATACAAACCTAAGCTAGGAACGGTTATTGAACCTGAACATCAACAGCAGGTGAGGTTCATGGAAGTTCTGTCTGAACAAACCTACCGTGATCCGAATTATCTTCCGTTCTTCAAAAACCTCTATCAAGAGCATCGAGACAATATTAGCCGAGTGGGTATCTCTTCAACTCCCACAATCAGCGTACGTAACCTACCTATCATCAAAACGGGCGCAAAAGTGTCTGGTAACGGTGGTACGGGTATCCCTAATTTCCACTTTGTCGACCGAGAGATCGACCGAGCGTATTACTTCTTTGGTAATGATGCCCTGCAGTTAGATGTGCTGATGGCAGACAACAAGGTGCAAACCATGTTTGATCGCCTTGATTACCTTAAAACGCTGAACTGCAACGCTCAATACGATTGGAATGCTCACACCACTTACGATGGGTTAGTAAACCTAGGTTTGGGTGAGTCACTGCGTGATTATGGCGAGAAACGCTGCGTTAAAGAACTTCAGGAACGTTCTGAAGTCGAAGTAACACTGCGAGAAAAGCGTGCTGCCTTGATTGAAGATATCGAAGCGTATCTGTCTATATCTGGCTTTGATTTTTTCACTAAGTTTTCAAAGAAGGCTCAGGTTAAACAATCGATTACTCAGTTTGCCGAGTTAGATGGAAAAGGGATGCCAGATTACACCTTGGTGTATAACCCATGGCCGGATCACTTTGCACACTTTACCGGTCCTTTTAGTGACGAAATTCTGATGCCGACCGGAGAGCTTAATCGACTAGACTATTGGATACGCCAGATTGAAGCGACCTACCGCAGTGCCGGCGTTTACGATAAAACGCTGTGGGGCATGGCAGGGGATCATGGTTTAACGCCGGTGTTCTACGCGCTCAATCCCGAAAAGCAGGTATTTGAAGGCTTACAAGCAGAGCTAGCGTATCCAATTTTGGTTAAGAAAATATCTTCAGACGAGGGGGAAGGGCCTAAAATCACCAATACCCTAAGCTACCCAAGTTCAAAGGCGTTGGATGTTGTGGTTGCTTCTACTGCTGGTGGTAACTTCATGATGGACTTCTTTAATTCGGCTCACGGGTGGCAGGTTCAGCCGGTTTACCAAGAACTCACGCAGTGGTCTCCGATTGCGGCGCCAACTGGTCAGAATATCGACATCATCAATCAGATAGCGCAACGCTTGCCTGAGAGTCTTGATTATATGGTCGTCAGAGAAAGCATATGTGATCAACAACGTTGCGCTGTTCGTGTGATTGGCAACCGTGATTTAAAGCGGGTCGATGAATTGATCACACGTGAAGGTGACAAGCTTTTTTATGAGTCATTGGAAGACAACCGAGCGCCGATTTTGCTCGATACGCAAAGGTTAAATCCATACCTAGCATCACCAAGCGAAGCTGATTTTGCACAGTATTCTCGATTGGTTGAAAAATGTATTAACCGAGCGGTTAAGGCGGATGTGACAACGTGGTGTAGCAGTGCTGAGTGGACTTCATTGACGCAACCAACACCTCGACCAGATTCAGTAAATCAACTGGCTAATATCTACCTTGAAGATAGGGCTGGCACGGTTAACTTGTTCCCTAAAGCGGGAATTGGCTACAACACTAAGGTACCGGGGCGTCATGCTGGTGAGGATTACTTAGAGAAAGATGCTTTCATCGGATTCTGGGGAGCGCCAATTGGCGATAACTCTCAGAAATTGAAAATCGAAGCTAACGGATCTTTAGCGCCAACGCTGTTTGAGTATTTGACCGGAGAATCGGTGGTCGAAGGCGAGAACGGTTGGGGTTTTCCTTCGTTGCTGAATAAGTTGGATGTTTCAAGCGCGCGCTAAAGTCAACGCTCTCTACCTACTCGCTATCTGTATTTTCTCTATGGTTAGCGAGGCTGAGAGTTAGCTAGATTGAGAGCCAATCCCACGAAATCCTCATCGCTGTCATCAACAACTTGATAGCCAAGCGCCTGATAAAAACTAATGGCACGGGTGTTACTTCTAAAGCTCGACAGAGTGACTTGGTTTCGTTGTTCTTGGTGGGCTTTTTCGTGGATGAGTGACATGACTTCCTTACCAAGCGTACGGCCTTGATATTGAGGGAAAATGATCAGCAAATGAACATGGTATGCGTTGTCATAAGGCTTAAAACATACAAGTCCACCCCTTTGTTTTCCTAGGTATGCCCAATGAAACCAAGAAGGATGGTAATCGTTTAAAAGTCGTTGACGTTGGAAGTCGTCGTCCCAGCCGAAAACGTTATTTACGTGTATGAAAAGCCCTTGTTTAACACACGCAAACAGTTCTTCAAATTCTGAGTTTGAAACGAGTAGGAGTTGTAGTTTTTCATCCTTGACTGTCACTATTTTACTTCCTTATTTTGAGCTCAGTATAAGCAAACAATACCATAATAGATTTATAGACGGATTAAACTAAAAGCCACGCAGTGTGTGCGTGGCTCTGAAAGTCGTATTTGTAGAACTCGTTTAAACGAGCTTAAGCGCGTGATGTCGAGTGAGCTGCTTGTGAAGTGAGTCTTTTAGCTCCATGCGTTCTACTTTGAGGTTGTGCATGCTGTCGTCATCGATAGGGCTGCCAGAGATTTCTAATTGGCGAATGTCGTAGTCGAGTTGGTGGTACTTCTGCATGTCTGCTTTGAATTTTTCGTCGTCGTGGTTGAGCTGAACAATGTCTAATTTAAGATCTGGGAAATCTAAGATAAAGGCATGGTTTTCATTGAGCATTGGCACTTCCTCACTTGTCTAATTAACTTCAGTATAGAGTCTATTTTTGAAGATAAATGTGGTTCAAAACACAAAGCCGTAAAGCGATCAAAAAAGGGCACAAACTCGAGGGATCATCCTCGAACTTGCGCCCTTTTTAATGTTCATAGCTATATATTCAAAGCTATACGTTTAGAGCTATGCAGTTATAGGCCTAAATCAGAAAGCCTACTTTGCTTTCTTACCAGAACGTTGTTGCTCTTTGTGCGCAAGCTTCTCTTTTTTACGTTGCTCGATAAGGTGAGCAGCATCGCCGCCTACGTGGGTTTCGCCACGAGCATTCGATAGCTGAACTTGCTTTTCACGTTCGCGGAAACGCGCTTTCTGCTTGTCGCTGTGTTTATCAATACACTTAGGACAGCTTACGCCTTTCTCAAAGTGCTCAGACGCTTTGTCTTCGTCTGTGATTGGCAGGCGACAAGCGTTACACACGTCGTAACCGCTCTTCTCTAGCTGGTGGTTAACTGCAACACGACCATCAAATACGTAGCAGTCGCCTTCCCACATGCTCTCTTCTTCTGGTACTTCTTCTAGGTACTTAAGAATGCCGCCTTCAAGGTGATAAACCTCATCAAAGCCTTGCTCTTTCATGTAGGCTGTTGATTTTTCGCAACGAATACCGCCAGTACAGAACATCGCGACTTTCTTGTGCTTCTTAGGATCAAGATTTTCTTCAACGTACTGAGGGAACTCACGGAAGGTTTCAGTGTTTGGGTTTACAGCATTTTTGAATGTGCCGATGTCCACTTCGTAGTCGTTACGAGTATCAACCAGAATCACATCAGGATCAGAGATCAGAGCGTTCCACTCATTTGGTTTCACGTAAGTGCCTACAACGTGGCGTGGGTCGATACCCTCTACGCCCATGGTTACGATCTCTTTCTTAAGCTTAACCTTGGTGCGGTTGAATGGTTGTTCTTCGTTGAACGACTCTTTGTAAACAACATCAGCCAAACGAGAATCTTGTTTGAACCATTGAAGAAGAGCGTCGATAGATTCGCGCTTACCTGCAACAGTACCGTTGATACCTTCGCTTGCAAGTAGCAAAGTACCGCGGATTTGGTTAGCTTCTAACACGTCAGTGAGTGGTTGGCGAATTTCTTGGTAATCATCAAGTGCTACGAATTTATACAGAGCACATACAACATATTGAGACATGGTTTTTCCTTTCTGCGAGCTGGAACGTAAATCCAGAGCGGTTGCCTTTTATGATGCAGACTGAGTTTAATTCACTCAGGTTTGCTCATATTGGCTTATTAAAATCCGCCGCAGTATAACCAAGCCAAGGATGGACAAAAACCAACCAAATGTAGGGCTATTTATCACCTCACTTTTTGTGGACTTACAGTTTGAGGAACAAAAAGGCCCTGCTGTAAAACTACAGCAGGGCCTTGGTATTAATCTGCCTGACTTAATCAGCGGCTACGCTTGGTTAAGTACTTCCGCTAAGCGTTTTACCGCTTCGGTTAATTCTTCTGGGTTGGCGTTAGTGAAGTTTAGGCGCAGTGCGGCTTTCGCTTCATCGGCCTTTGGATAAAATACTGGGCTTGGCACAACTGCCACGCCATTCGAAAGCAGAGTTTTAGCCAGTTCAAAGGTGTCGCACTCTGGGATTTCTACCCAAATGAACATTCCACCATCTACGGATTTTAATACGCAGTCAGCAGGCAGTTGTTTCTCTAGTTCTGAAAACAGCACTTCATAACGAGACTTGTACAGGGTGCGAATGTTTTCCATGTGCAGATTGAAATCTTCATGTTTTAGAAGACCAACAAGCAATGCTTGCATAGGAACGCTTGAGTGCAAATCCGCGCCTTGCTTCACTTTAATCAGTGGCTCAAGGTAGCTGCGTTTACCTGTCACCGCACCAATACGTAAGCCTGGCGATGCAATCTTAGAGAATGAACGAAGAACGATAGAGTTATCAGGGCAGAACGAAGAGACCAACGGCAGTTCCGTACCTGTGAAACGTAGCTCACGGTAAGGCGCATCTTCAATAAATGCCACGTTGTATTTGATACAAAGCTCAGCTACTTTTTGACGAGTTTCTGTTGTCCAACATACGCCAGTCGGGTTATGGAAATCTGGCACCGCATAGAACATCTTCGGAGATTGCTGTGCAAAGCACGTTTCTAGTTCGTCTAAGTTCGGACCAAATTCAGTTTGAGACACAGTCACTATATTCGCCTGAACCAAACCAAACACCTGCATCGCACCCAAGTAGCTCGGCGCTTCCATTACAACCACATCATTCGGATCAACATACGCACGAGCAATCAAATCCAGACCTTGCTGAGAACCGGTACAGATCATTGCTGTGTGAGATTCTGGCAATTGGTAGCTTTGTGTTAGGTGATCAAGCAACGGGCCATAACCCGCAGTCGAACCGTATTGAAAAACTTCAGGCATGTTCGCTAGGTTTTCTAACGTAGGCTTCATTAAATCGATAGGGAATGTTTTCGCATCGGGTAAACCACCGGCCAACGAAATAACATTTGGATCGCTTGCGGCTGCGAGGATCTCTCGAATGTATGAAGATTGAATCTGTTGTAATGACTGTGCGATTTCCATGTGTTGTGTCTCGTCGTTTATCGTTTTTATTCTATCGCTTGATATTACACGGCAATTGTAAAAATTGGCGTGTCCGTTTATGCTCTTAAACATGTCCATTTATGCTATTTAAACGATGTCGCGTCAACACATATCCCGAATCAATGATGTTTTGTTCCATATTCACCAAGACATCAGCCAGCCTTTGTCTGCCAAAGCGCTCTCTGAGATCGCTGCGTATTCAGAGCAACACTTTCATCGTACCTTTAAAAGTGTGGTAGGGGAGTCATTGCATCAATACATTCGACGCACTCGAATGGAGTATGCGGCCAATCAATTAATGTTCGATACCAGCTCGTCTGTGGTTGAGATCGCCCATAAATGTGGCTTTAGCTCGGTGTCTTCGTTTAGCCGCGCATTTAAAGCGACCTTTAATATGTCGCCGGGCGAGTGGCGTAAACATGACTTACAGATCGCAGAAAAACCTTACCTTAAAGATCCCGAAGTGTCGGCAGGCTATTTGAATGTCTCGCAGCGGGAGTTGCCGGAACCTAAAATTGTTGAAGTATCAGACCGAATGGCAGCTTATGTTCGACATACGGGCTATAACCGATCCATTCGTAATGCTTGGTTGATATTGAAAGCATGGGCGAACTCTGAACAGCGTGACTTTTCGAGTCAGTTTGGTTTGCATCACTCTAACCCTGCTTGGGTGGAAATGGACCAGTGCCGCTATGTAGCCTGTATCGCTATTGATGAGCCGATTAAGTACCGCAGTGTGGTTAATCAGATGGTGATTCCCGGCGGTTTGCATGCGGTGTTTAGGCTCAATGGTCGTTATGGTGAGCTGCTACCACAGATCAGTATGGTATTAGAAAAGTGGCTACCTACGTCTGGCTTCAAGCAGCGTTCTACCCCGGCTTATGTGCATTATCATCAGAATCACTTTCTCAACACCGATGAAGTGTTTGAGCTTGATTTCTATCTGCCAGTGAGTTTTTATTAGTAACCCCACTTTTGAGGAAAAATTATGTATCTCGTTTTGTATTGCCACAATATTGGTATGACCGATTTTTCATTCTTTGAAACGGAAGACTTCGACAAAGAAGAGGGCTATATCGTGCGAGGTAAATGGCCGAACGAGAAAGCGTTTCGTGATTACTTAACCAAAGAGCTTGGTGACATGAGCGAATTTAAAGTGATCGACCTAATCGCCAAAGGTGCTGAAGCAGAACACTACTCACCAGAAGAGTTGATGAGCTTATCTCTCTAACTGTCAGCTCAGTAACATCTAGCTCAATATCATATTAAAACCGAATAAAGAAATGGCAGCCTGATTGGGCTGCCATTTTTCGTCTTAGGTGTAAGCTATTTGCTCGACACCTTAAGTAGTGAAATTGGGGCTATTGCGCCACTTCGTTAACCAAGTACAAGATTGACTGATACGGAATGCCGCTGTGGTGTGATAAACCGATCTCACAGGTTCGGCTGTTACTAAAGCCGCGAGTACAGTTGCTCGGCACTTGTTCTTTGAGTGGATGCACTGCTGCCTCATTCAACTCTGGTGTAGTAAAGCCTTTGTCACCCGCCCAACCACAACATTGAATATGCTCAGGAACGATGACCTCTTCGGTACACGCTTTAGCAAGGTTCAACATCGCGCCTTCTAAGCCCATTCGACGAGAACTACAGGTGACATGCAGCATCACGGTTTCTTGTAGCGGCTCAAGTGTTAGATGTTCAAGCAAGTATTTGTTCACAAACCCTGTTGGTTCCAGCACCTCTAGTGGCTTGGTGAACTGCTCAATACTGCGTTTGGCACACGGGCTGGTATCCATTAATACTGGGTATTCACCCTGACGACTCGCTTGCCACAACACTTCTTCGAGCTGTTGCGCTTTAGATTGGGCTAAATCGGTCATTCCTTTGCTGTCGTAAGGCATGCCACAACATTGGTCATCGAGCTTCTTCGGAAGAATTACCTCGAATCCTGCCTTGTTGAGCAGAGACATGGTCACTTCAGTAAGAGGGCGTTGATCACCCGCATCGCTTTGCTGTCCCATGGTTCGACTTGCACACGAAGGCAGGTAAACCACCTTCTTATGATTGTTTGAATTTTCTGCCGTCATTGGTGAAGAGGTCAGTGTATGACTGTTGGACTGTGGCATTTCTGGCATCCAAACGGGTGTCGCGCCTTTAGTCATCGAGCGCAAGCCATTGGTTAGCTTACCGACTGTGTTTGCGCCTAATACTTTGCTCGCCACTTGATTGGTTTTGAGGCCAGCCTTGGTGAGTTTTGTAGTGGTCGAGAAATGATCCGCTGTCCACTTAGCGATTGGCGTAAATTTCTCGTACTTGGCAATACGAAGCTTCTTGATCAAGTCGCCAGTGTTGATGCCAACAGGGCAACGCTCGGCACACAGGCCAGTTGCAGCGCAGGTATCGATGCCTTGGTATTCGAAGGTTTTCTCTAGTTCGCCTGCTTCTATTTCTTCACCCGCAGCTCGGCGGCGTTGCAGTTCTCGGTAGAGAACAATGCGTTGACGTGGCGATAGGGTTAAAGTGCGAGACGGACACACAGGCTCACAGAAGCCACACTCAATGCAGCGGTCGACAAGGTCATCGGCAGCAGGCATTGGCTTTAGGTTTGTGATGTGTGAATTCGGATTGTCATTAATAATAACGCCGGGGTTGAGCAGTCTTTCTGGGTCGAACAACGCTTTGATCTGTTGCATCAAGGCATAACCGTCTTTGCCCCACTCTAACTCCACATAAGGCGCCATGTTACGACCAGTACCATGCTCTGCTTTCAGAGAGCCTTGGTATTTCACCGCAACCAGTTCGGCAACGTCATCCATGAAACCGCCGTAGCGATCGATTTCTGTTTGGCTGTCGAAGCCTTGAGTGAATACAAAGTGCAGGTTGCCTTCGAGGGCGTGACCAAAAATGATCGCTTCGCTGTAGTCGTATTTATCGAACAGCTCTTGCAGTTCTCGAATGCCGTTAGCGAGGTTTTCAACGGGGAAAGCCACGTCTTCAATGATAACGGTAGTACCAACTTCACGAACCGCGCCAACCGCTGGGAACATACCTTTGCGAATGCCCCACAGAGTCGCGACTGTCTTTGGATCGGAAGTGAAAGGCACTGATTCAACAATCGTATATTCCGATAACGCATCCAAAATTGATTTACATTGTAAATCTAAGTCCTGCTGGGAGCTGGCGTGTGACTCAACTAAAATCGCCGCTGCTTCTAAATCTAAGCTCGGCATAAACGCAGGCATACCCGGTTTATCCGCGACTGAACGCAGTGCTCTGCCATCCATCAATTCCACCGCAGCAACCGGCGTTTTTGATAGCGTAGTTACGGCTTTACTGGCTTGCTCTATGTCGGCAAACACTAGCAGCGCCGAAGCTTTGTTCGGATGTTCGATCACCGTGTTGTAGGTGATCTCAGCGATGAAGCCTAGCGTGCCCTCTGAACCAATCATCAGATGTTTAATGATCTCGATTGGATCGTGATAATCGACCAAGGCATTGAGCGCGTAGCCCGTGGTGTTCTTAAGGCGGTATTTATGACGGATTCTGTCGGCCAGTTCTTGGTTTGAAGCTGTCTGTTGATGTAATTCGACAATGCCTTCAAACAGCGCTTTGTGTGATTGCTTGAACGCCTCAACACTGGCGTTATCAGCAGTATCAAGCAGGGTGCCATCGCTCAGTACGACTTTCATGCTCTCGACGGTGCGATAAGAGTTTTGCGCAGTACCACAACACATGCCACTGGCGTTATTCGCCGCGATACCACCGATTTTACAGGTGTTGATTGAGGCTGGGTCGGGGCCTATTTTACGTTGGAAAGGGGCAAGATATTTGTTGGCATCAGCACCAATTACACCAGGTTGAAGAATGATTTGATTGCCGTTATCGACGATTTCGTGGCCACGCCAGTCATCAGTCAATGTGATGAGCACCGAGTCTGAAACCGCTTGCCCTGAAAGGCTGGTGCCCGCGGCGCGAAAGGTAAAATGAATCCCCAGTTCGCGACAGCTTTGAATGGTGAATATGACTTCGTCTAAGTTTTTGAGCCTTAGAACCATTTTCGGCACCAAGCGATAGAAACTCGCATCGGTGCCGTAAGCCAAGCGCTTTGCCTCTTGAGTGACAATGCGTTCCGTTTCTATTTTTTGAGCCAGTATCGCTTCAAGCTGCTGATAAGCTTGTGCGTCTACTACTCGCTCATTAGATGTGGTTGTCTCCATCTTTGCTTCCTTGTGCTTCTTATTTGGCACTGATTTGTTTTTTGTTTTTTGTTTTACTTTCCAGTGCTTAAACGGTGTCACAACGACAGTGGAATTGCTGTGACACCGATTGAACTTCAGCCTAAGTAGACCAAAGCATGAGTCTGAATCTTAGTCATGGAGATTTAGTCTAGCCCCACCAAAGATTCACGAGTTAAGTCTTTGATTGTCTTTGCGCCTGTTAATGTCATCGCAACACGCATCTCTTTGTCGTAAAGGTCGAGCAGGTTCTCAACGCCGGCTTGTCCTTGCGCTGCTAATGCGTAGACGAAACAGCGACCAAGCAAGGTGCAGTCTGCGCCCATCGCCATCATGCGAACTACATCTAAGCCAGTACGAATACCAGAGTCGACCAGAATCTTAGTGTCGCCTTTTACGGCATCTGCAATTGCAGGCAGTGCTTTAGCACTTGATAGAACACCATCAAGCTGACGACCACCGTGGTTTGAAACTACGATACCGTCTGCACCAAATCTTACGGCATCTTTTGCATCTTCTTCATCAAGAATGCCTTTGATGACCATTGGACCGTCCCAGAAATCACGGATCCACTCTAGGTCTTTCCATGAAATCGACGGGTCAAAGTTTTCACCCAACCAACCGATGTAGTCTTCCAATTTGGTTGGAGAACCTCGGTAAGTTGAGATGTTGCCAAGATCGTGTGGCTTGCCCAACAGACCAACATCAACAGCCCAGCTGGGATGACGCATAGATTGAAATACACGACGCATTGCTGCGTTTGGACCACTCATTCCGGAATGCATGTCACGGTAGCGCGCGCCGGGTACCGGCATATCAACCGTGAAGACTAAGGTGGTCACGCCCGCTGCTTTTGCACGTTCAAGAACGTTCTTCATGAAGCCGCGATCTTTTAGTACGTAAAGTTGGAACCACATTGGGCGTTCAATTTTAGGTGCGACTTCTTCAATCGGACACACCGATACGGTCGACATGGTAAAAGGGATACCTTTGTTGTCGGCTGCTTTTGCCGCTTGTACTTCACCACGTCGTGCGTACATACCTGTTAGACCAACAGGAGCTAAGGCAATCGGCATCGCCAGCTTTTCGCCAAACAATTCGGTTTCCAAATTTAGGTCCGACATGTCATTGAGGACACGCTGCTTGAGCGCGATCTCTGCAAGATCGGCCGTGTTGCGGCGTAGGGTATGTTCTCCGTAAGAACCGCCGTCAATGTAGTGGAAAAGAAACGGTGGTAATTTCGCTTTTGCTGCTGCGCGGTAATCAGTCGATGCGGATATGATCATAATTTCAGTCCTAAATTCTTGGGATATTGCCCTTCTATGAGAGCTTGGCTTGGGCTGCTTTAATTACTTGAAAAGTAAGTGTTTGTTCTTTCTTAAACAGTGAAGCGATTAACCAGTTAAGCAATTAATCGGTGAAGCAAATAAACAATGAAACAGAGAAGCAATAAAATGGCGTTAATACCCGAGGGTGTTGATGGGTTTTAGTTTCCATTCCGAAACTCATCAACTGTCTTGTTAGACGGTGTTGCAGTCGGGGAATTGAGTATTAACGCCAAGTGCTTTTGTAACGACTTATGGTTTACATAAGTGCGTCTGTCATTTTTAAGCCGTAGATAACCACTAGGCCGATGATTCCTGTCATTACCAAGTAGTAGAACGTTGGAATGATAGTCTTACGTAGTGTTGCACCTTCGCGTCCTAACAAGCCTACGGTTGCTGATGCGGCTACCACGTTGTGAATCGCAATCATGTTACCTGCTGCAGCACCAACGGCTTGCAGAGCAACAACCACAGCACTAGAGATAGACAGTGTTTGTGCTACTTCGAATTGGAATTGGCTGAACATCATGTTTGAAACGGTGTTCGAACCTGCAATGAAGGCACCTAACGCACCAACCGTTGCACTTAACGCTGGGAATGCGCCGCCGACTAGGTCAGCTGCAAAGTTGGCAGTGGTTACTGGCATACTTGCTAAATCAGCGCCGTTCACGCCAGAGTTAATGAAGATACGAACCATTGGGATGGTGAACACCAACACAAAGCCTGCGCCAATCAGAGTCTTGCTCGACTCACCAAAAGCTTTAGCCAGTGGTGTTGCGCTGCGTGATTGCATTAGAACAGCAACCAGTGCGACGAAGACCAAGATACCGCCAGGTAGATACAGAGGTTGAATCGCTGTGCTTACGCCTGTCTCACCAAGGATGTTGCTGAAAGAAAGGCTAACGCTCTTAAGCAGGCCTTTGAACTCAGGGCTCACACGGCTAGCAACTAGAGTGACAGCGAGCAGCACGTAAGGTGCCCATGCCATCGCCATGCTCATTTTCTTATGACCTTGCTTACTGTTTGAATGAGTGTCATCTAGATCGATTTTCAAAGAGCCTAGCCATTCTGCTGGCCACTTATCTTCGCTTTCGAAATCCCATTTTGATTTAGGGACTAGGAAGCCACGTTTTGCTGCTGTTACAACAATAGCAAGGCCAACCAAACCACCAATCAGTGATGGGAACTCAGCTCCGAGGAAAACCCCCGTTAGTGCGTAAGGAATGGTGAAAGCGGCACCTGCGAACAGTGCGAATGGCAGGATATCAAGACCTTCAGTCCAGCTTTTGTTCTTACCGAAGAAGCGAGTCAGCATCATTGCCATCAATACAGGAATCATCACACCAACGCAGGCGTGGATGATCGCAACACTTGATGTGATCTGTTGTAGGTAAGCATCCCATGTTGAACCATTGGCAATCAGGCTTTCACCGATGTTGTGCGTATCCAAACCTTTGTTTACGCCAACAATGATAGGTGTACCCACCGCGCCGAACGATACCGGCGTAGATTGAATCATCATGCCCATCAGTACCGCAGCTAACGCTGGGAAGCCAATTGCAACCAACAATGGAGCGGCGATTGCCGCGGGTGTGCCGAAGCCAGATGCGCCTTCAATGAAGGAACCGAAACACCAAGCAATGATGATTGCCTGAACGCGACGGTCTGCGGATATATCTGTGAAGCCGTTGCGGATAGTGGTGATAGCTCCTGTGTGTTTCAAAGTGTTTAATAAAAAGATAGCGCCGAACACAATCCAGAGAACCGACACAGTAATGCCGAAGCCTTGGAATACGGAAGCCAACACGCGAGTGCCAGACATATCCCATGCGAATAGGGCGATAGCAACGGTTAGTGCAAATGCCACTGGCATCGCTTTTTTCGCAGGCCAGTTCAGGCCGACCAGCAGAATCGCTGCAACAACTATTGGTGAAAAGGCCAATAGAGCTAGTAGAGTTTCACTCATGGGTACTTCCTCGTACTGTTTTCAAACGTTCATGTTTGAAGTAAAGATCACGTTATGGTTTGTCGTCATTTGAATCGCTCTGGCCTCTAAACGGATACCTTATTTGGGCGACTCTTGTAATTGGAATGACTGTTTTTGTAATTGTTTTGTTAATTTGGCGTGAATTTACCCCTTTATTTTTTATTGATATAGGGAAATAATGAAAATAATTAATTCCAAAATTGGCATAATCAAATGCGAGCAGACGATTTGATCCTGTTTTCACAGGTAGTAGAGCTGGGTAGTTTTAGTAAGGTGGCAGAACAAAATAACCTTACAAATTCGGTAGTTAGTAAGAGAATTGCGCGTTTGGAAGAAGAGATTGGCGTGCAATTATTGTATCGAACCACGCGTAAATTGACCCTGACCGAGGCAGGTAAGGCAATGCTACATAGCGCCAAAAATGTGAAGCAGGCGGCTCAAGAGGCTATGGACGCAGTTTCAGGCTTTGGTGAAAATGTCAGTGGTCATATCAAAATGTCAGTGCCTACTATCTCCGGAGATTTGATACTCGCAGACGCTGTTGCCGAGTTTTGTAATATGCACCCAGGTTTAACGGTCGATATGTCTCTTAACAATCGCTTTGTTGATTTGGTGGAAGATGGCTTGGACTTAGTGATTCGTACCGGTTATCTAGAAGATTCGAGCTTGATCGCCCGTCATATATTGGATTCACAATGGGTAGTGTGCGCTTCCCCTTCTTACATCGCCAAGAACGGTAAGCCGATGTTGCCTAAAGACTTAGTTGAACACAATTGTTTGCAATACGCGTATCAAACAACAGGCGCCAGTGAGTGGCAGTTTCTGCACAGTAAAGATGGCTGTACCGACAACGATAAATACATTGTGCGTGTCTCAGGCTCTTTTTCGACTGACAATGCGACGGCACTAAGAAAAGCGGCGTTGGGTGGTCATGGCGTCGCGTACGTGCCACGTTGTCTGGTGTATCACGATATTCGTAACGGCCAGCTGGTGGATATCTTCCCTGACTTGGTGGGGAAAAAGCTCGGTATCTATGCGGTGTACCCATTTACTCGCCAGCCCCCGAATAAGATTAAGTTATTGATTGAACACATCAGAACGCGTTACCTGACGATTTCACACTATTTTTAATAAGGATCACGATGAGCTATTTAAAAGAGTATCAATATCCAATCACCAATAAACAGATCGTCAGCGATGACTATTTTGGTCAAATAATCGAAGACCCATATCGCTGGTTAGAAGACGACAGAAGTGACGAAACCGCGCAATGGGTGGCGAGTCAAAATGAGGTCACGTTCGATTACCTTGCTCAGATCCCGTATCGCGCAGAACTGCGAGAGCGATTAGCGAAAGCGCAAGACTACAAAAAGAGTTCGCAGCCGTTTGTGCGAGGTGAGTACACCTATTTCTATAAGAACGATGGCCTGCAGAATCACAGTATTCTCTATCGTCAGAAAGAAGGGCAACAAGAAGAAGTTTTCCTAGATCCGAACACTTTCTCGGAAGATGGCACTACATCACTGGGTTCGGTGTCGTTTTCTAAAGATTACAGCCTAGTGGCGTACAGTATTTCAGAGGGTGGTAGCGACTGGCGCAAGATCTTTGTTATCGATACCGAGACCAAACAACAGCTTGAACCCGAAATCACAGACGCCAAATTTACCGGCATCTCTTGGTTAGGCAATCGTGGCTTCTATTACTCCAGCTACGACAAACCAGATGGCAGTGAGCTTTCGGCTCGTACTGAACAACACAAGCTGTACTTCCACGAGTTAGGTTCAGAGCAAGCGAGCGATAAGGTGATCTTTGGTGCGAACAACGCCGAGCAACACCGTTATGTGTCAGGTTACACCACTGAAGACGACCGTTACTTGATCATCTTAGGGCGAGAGTCAACATCGGGTAACAGACTGTTCTATATCGACTTAAACTCACCAGAACAACAGCTGAATACGCTGATTGATCATGTGGATAGCGATATGTACCTCATCGATAACCGAGATGAAGTCTTCATTTTATACACTAATCTCGATGCGCCTAATGGCAAGGTGGTGAGCTTTGATACTCGCGATGGGAAATGGCTCGAAATCATCCCTGAAAAGCCACAGCCATTGGATATCAGCACGGGTGGTGGCCACTTGTTTGCTCACTACATGGTGGATGTGGTGTCTAAGATTGAGCAGTTGGATTACCAAGGTAACCTAGTTCGTGAAATTCATTTGCCTGGGCTGGGAACGGCCAGTGGCTTGGGTGGTAAAAACGAGCAAACCGAGCTTTATTACACCTTTACCAACTATGTAACGCCACCAACCATTTTCTCTTTCGATGTCGAATCAGGCAATTCTGAAATCTACCAACGCTCTGAAGCGCCGTTTGAATCGGATCAATTTGAGTCTAAACAAGTCTTCTATACCTCGAAGGATGGCACTCAGGTTCCGATGCTTATCTCTTATAAGAAGGGACTAAAACTGGACGGCAATAACCCAACCATGTTGTACGCCTATGGTGGTTTCAATGTCAGCCTAACGCCTTCTTTCTCGGGGACGGTTGGCAGCTGGCTAGAACTGGGAGGCGTATATGCAGTGCCGAACCTGCGTGGTGGTGGCGAATATGGCAAAGCGTGGCACAAAGCGGGTACACAACAACAGAAGCAAAACGTCTTTGATGACTTCATTACCGCAGCCGAGTTCTTAATCGAAGAAAACTACACTAGCAGTGATAAGTTGGCGATCCGTGGCGGTTCTAATGGCGGCTTGTTAGTTGGCGCTTGCATGACACAAAGGCCAGAGCTGTTCCAAGTTGCTTTACCTGCGGTTGGAGTGTTGGACATGTTGCGTTACCACACCTTCACGTCTGGCGAAGGTTGGGCGTACGACTACGGCACCTCCGCGCAAAACAAAGAGATGTTCGAATACCTGCTTGGTTATTCTCCGGTTCACAATGTGGTGCGCGGGGGCGATTACCCAGCAACACTGGTTACTACCGCTGATCATGACGATCGCGTGGTGCCAGCCCACTCTTATAAGTTCATTGCAGAGCTGCAAGGTAAGCATGAAGGTGGTGCGCCTGTGATGATTCGTATTGACGTAAATGCAGGGCATGGTGCAGGAATGCCGTTGAGTAAAGCGATCGATCTCACTGCCGATATTTACGCGTTCACATTGTTCAATATGGGGCAGGTAAGCTAAAACATTTCTGCCCTAAAACGTTTTAGTTACAATCACTACTGATTATATCGAATCTTATTATTGATCTAACTAATCTAATTGATTGATACACAATAATCAGGTTGTAAAACGTTGGTGGTTGCTGAAAGCAAATATGTCGTCCTTGCTATTCATTGACGATGCGACTCCCTATTTCAATCATCATATCTTTCATCCAGTTATAGAAAGGGTCGTCACTAAGCCCGATAGACCAGCACATAGAAATAGGAATAGGCTTTAACATTGGCAGTGGGATGCTGCTGTAGCAGTTTTTGTCATCAATGCTTTCAATAAACTTGCTAGGCCCAACCAGATAAGCGTCCGTTGATTTGACGGTTTCCAGAGCTAACCAGAGTGTCGCTTCGTCAAGCAGTACCGGGCTCTCGCCGATCAGCTCATCATATATGTTCTGATATCGGTGCGAGCCTCGAATTTTAACAATCGGGAAGCTTGAAAGAGACTGTTCTAATTGGTCGTTAATAGAAAAAATCGCGTGCTCACGTCTCGCAATCAGTGAACTAGAGGTCTCTCCGATTTCATGAGTCTCGAACCCAGAAAGGCCTTCTGGCAGAGACCCTAACGCAAAATTGATCTCACCCAAGGTCAGTTTCTTTATATTCTCATAGCTCCAACTCTTGCAGGTCACCGTCACATTAGGGGCATACGTTGATACATCTTTAATGATTTGCGCCATCCAATGAGGGCTTGCGTAATCTGAAAGCATGATAGTGACATTCTGTGTCACCTCACTTAAATCAAGCTCTTCTGAATCGACTAAGTTTTTGAACTGATTACATAGCAGCTCGACTTTGGGATATAACTGAATCGCTTTTTGCGTGAGCACCAATTGATTCCCAACTCTCACCAAAAGAGGATCATCAAACATCTCTCGAAGCTTTGATAGCTGCTTGCTAACAGCAGGTTGAGTAATAAACAGCAGCTCTGAACTTTTAGAAATATGCTTTTGCTCTAATAGAACAAGCAGTGTTTTTAGTAAGTTGAGATCAAGCGATCTAATCTTTGAAAACTCACTATTCCTCATAGTTATGCCCTTCATAAATATTCATCACTTCAAATTCTAAGCCCAAGCGTTATTCTTTTCAAAAGAAATCAATTAGAAATGGTCATTGGAGCAAAATATGATGAGAAAAAGCGTGTTAGCTACCGTTTTAGCCGGTGTACTGCCTTCCCTATCAGCAACGGCAACAGAGCAACCCAATGTGGTCATTATGATGGTCGACAACTTGGGCTTTGGAGAGCTTCAGTCGTATGACAGTACGCGAGGCGTCGCGACACCAAACCTAGATAAATTAGCAGAAGAAGGCATCAGGCTGACAAACTTTAATGTTGAGCCTCAATGCACTCCTACCCGTTCGGCATTTATGACTGGTAGACGCCCATTGAGAACGGCAACAACAGAGGTTGTTTGGGGCATGGATTACGGCATGGTGAACTGGGAGGTTACCATGGCAAATAAGTTTAAGGAGCAAGGTTACAACACCGCCATGTATGGTAAATGGCACCTTGGTGATACTGAAGGTCGTACACCTTTGGAACAAGGGTTCGATGATTTCTTTGGGGTACTGAATACTTCAGACGAATCACTCTATTCGTCACAACTCCACTTTGAAAACGAAGATGGGTACGTCCCAAAGATCCAAGACACCGTCGATGGAAAGACAAAAGATGTCATGGATTTTAATTTAGAGACTCGCCGAACTATTGATGAGCAAGTCACTCAACGAGCGATTACACACATCAGTCAACAATTAGAAGAAGGCAACCCTTTCTTTACGTTTGTGTCTTTTACTCAGCCACACCTGCCTACAATCCCTCACCCAGATTTTGCAGGAGTGACAGGCAAAGGAGATTACGCCGATGTTTTACATGAAATTGATTTTCGTGCAGGGCAAATTATCAACACCATTGATAAAGCCGATGCAAGAAAAGACACATTAATTATCTTTATGTCAGACAACGGTCCAGAGTGGCACTACCCTCATCATGGTATCGCAGCACCATGGAGAGGCAATTATTTTACAGCGCTTGAAGGGTCAATACGTGTGCCATTTATCGCTTCTATGCCAGGCACCGTGAAGGAGAAAAACGTCAGTAATGAAATTGTGCATGTTGTTGATGTCATGCCATCAATTGGCGAACTTGTCGGCTATGAGATGCCATCTGATCGTCATATCGATGGTATTAGCCAGTGGGCTCATCTGAAAGGCGACATGGAGCAATCTAATCGTGATGGTTTTTATATCAGTAATGGACAAATCATTCAGGCATACAAATGGAATGATTGGAAACTGCATTTCTACGATCAAGATATTATGCCAGAAGCCCCTGTTAAACGTCAGATCCCAGCCGTCTATGATCTGTCTAGCGACCCTCAAGAAATGTATGACATGCGAGCTGATGGCGTCCGTATTTTCCCTACGGTAGTTAAACGAAACGTCGCGATTCAACAAAACCTTGCGGTAAGTTGTGACACCATTCCTTTCCCTGCACCTATGGAGTACAAACCGGACTGTAAAGGCGTTGATTTCACTCAGCATATACCTGACGGTTTTAGAAAAGCTGAAAAGTAACAACCATTTGCACGACTGTCATTAACGTTAGGCAGGTAGGACATAAAATCCTACCTGCACAATCTGAGGAATAAATATGGAAGTATCTAAGTCTGTTCATATTATGAGTAAACCAACGGGTTCTGTATGCAACCTAGATTGTGACTATTGCTTTTATCTTGAGAAAGAAAAGTTATACCCCGAGCGTAATACTAACTGGAAAATGTCGGATGAAACGTTAGAAGTTTATATTGAGCAACACATATTAGCTCAACATACTGACCATGTGACATTTGCTTGGCAAGGCGGCGAGCCTTTGATGATGGGGATTGAGTTCTATAAAAAAGCAGTCCAATTGCAAAACAAATATTCGAAAGGGAAATCCATAGAGAATACGCTGCAAACTAACGGCCTATTACTCAACAATGAATGGTGTCAATTTTTCAAAATAAACCACTTTTTGATTGGTATTTCAATTGATGGACCAGAGCATCTTCACGACAAATACCGCACGAGTCGCTCTGGCAAAGGTTCCTACCGCAAGGTAGTACAAGCCATCGACTTATTGCGTGCACATCACGTTCAGTTCAACACTTTAACGGTCATTGGCAGCCACAATGTTGACCATGCATTGGAGGTATATCAACATTTAAAAGCTTTGGGTAGCGAAGTACATCAATATATTCCCTTAGTCGAAAGAACAGCAGCCAAGCCGACATTAGAAGGCTTATATTTAGTTGACCCAGAGCATGATAGCTCGGCTAAGTTGACGAAATGGAGTGTACCTTCTTTAAAGTTTGGGCAATTCCTCGCAACCATCTTTGACTATTGGGTGAAGCATGATGTTGGTCAGATATTCGTGCCTTATTTCGATAACACTCTCGCAGGTTGGGCGGGTGAACAAGGCAATATGTGCACAATGGCCCCGCGATGTGGCAGTGCTTTTGCGATGGAAGCAAATGGAGACATCTACAATTGCGACCATTATGTTTATCCGGAGCATAAACTAGGGAACATTCACTCAAAAACGATTAATGAAATGAACTTTAGTACCCAGAACTACGAGTTTGGTATCAAGAAGAAAGATCTCAGCGAAAAGTGTAAGCAATGCCCGTATATTAAACTCTGCAATGGCGGTTGCCCAAAACAACGCTTTATTCCTAGAGCCAATAGCTCCCACGACAACTACCTTTGCGGAGGCTATGAGCATTTTTTCCGTAGTAGTGAAGCAAAGATGAAAACAATGTGTGACTTATGGTTTGCTGGCCGCTCTCCAGCAGAAGTGATGAAGCTTTAGACATCTAATTAAAGGCTGTCATTCTGCGGTTTTTGATTATTTTCTGTATTGGATAAGTTAGCTGAACTATTATTTTGTAGACCGTTTGAATACTTTGCAGTGGTTGAGGTTATTCATAAGATCTTTAATCTACTATATTTCACTTCGTTAATGAATTTGGCCTACTGCTTGGAGGGGCTTATTTATTTTAGAAAAGAAAAGTTATATGAAAAACGAGACACTCGCTCCCGTCGTAACTCATTTTTGTCCAAAAACGAGTTGAGCGAAGCAGCTCTGCGACTGTGAGTCGACTACCAGCTAACCCTGTTAAAAGTCCGGCAATATGAGCAAACCCTCATAATCACCGGCACGAATCGCTGAGTTGATTTTTCATATACGCCAGAAACGAAAAATGCCGCATCCATGCGACATTTTTCTTTTGGCGGCCAAACCAGTTTTGCTATATCCATTCTAGATTTCAATCCATTAGGAGATTATTCAGAATGTACTTATAAGACGCTGTTAATCTTGATTAGTTCCCTTTACGCGGCATCTTTATTCGATTTATTTTCTAAGTCGAATGACGCAGCGATGAGTTTCTTGGTGTAGTCGTTTTTCGGCGCATTGAAAATCTCTTCTGCAGCGCCTTCTTCCATCACTTCACCTTTCTGCATCACGAGTACGCGATCCGATAATGCTTTCACTACCGAAAGGTCGTGGCTGATGAATAGGAAGCCGATATTGTGCTTGGCTTGGATGTCTTTCAGCAGGTCAATCACAGTGAGCTGTACAGAGCGATCAAGAGCTGAAGTCGGTTCATCTAAAAGAATGAAAGAGGGCTCAAGAATCAACGCACGGGCAATCGCAATACGTTGTCTTTGTCCACCCGAAAACTCATGTGGATAACGGTTTATTGAATTCGGTTCTAAGCGAACCTCAATCAGTGCTTTGCGTGCTCGTTCCAATCGTTCTTTCTTAGAGAGTTGAGGTTGATGCACCGTTAAGCCTTCGGTGATGATCTCCCCAACGGTCATGCGTGGTGATAAAGAACCATAAGGGTCTTGGAATACCATCTGTACATCTTTCTTGAGCTTGTGACGTTCTTTATCGGTTAATAAACTCACATCTTGGCCTTTGTAAACAATACGTCCGGTACTTGGCAGTAAGCCGATCAGTGCGCGTCCCAGCGTTGATTTACCTGATCCAGATTCACCAACAATGCCTAACGTTTCACCTTGTTTTAGGGTCAATGAGATGCCTTTTACAGCTTCGAAATATTGACTCTTACTCTTAATGAAGTGGGATTTCACCAAGAATTGAACACGGATATCATCGGCACACAGTAGCTCTGGTGCCGATGCTTCTACAGGAACCTTAGCGCCTTTCGGAATAGAGTTGATCAGCATGCGTGTGTAATCGTGCTTAGGATTTTCGAATAGCTCTTGAGTGAGCCCTTCTTCGACCAATTCCCCTTTACACATCACGAGTACTCGGTCGGCAAAGTGTTTCACTACACCGAGATCATGGGTAATGAACAAAATCGCCATGCCCATCTTGCTTTGAATTTCTTTGATAAGAGAAAGCACTTCAGCCTGAACCGTTACATCTAAAGCCGTAGTTGGTTCGTCGGCAATCAGAATGTCTGGTTCATTGATCAGAGCCATTGCGATCATGATGCGTTGTAACTGGCCGCCTGAAAACTCATGCGGGTATTTGTTATATGCCTGTTCTGGCATTGGCAGATGCACAAGGTTGAAAAGCTCAAGCACACGCTGCTTCGCTTGAGATTTCGATACATTACGATGACACATAATGGCTTCAGCCACTTGTGTACCCACGCGCAGGTATGGGTTGAGAGAGGTCATTGGTTCTTGAAAGATCATTCCGATCCTGTCACCACGAATTGACTGCATCTCTCGTTCAGTCTTTTTGAGTATCGACTGACCTTCAAATTCGATTTCCGATTGAGCATCAATAATCGCGTTGCCAGGAAGCAAACGCATCAAAGCGTTGGAAGAGACAGATTTACCTGAACCCGATTCGCCAACAATGGCCAAGGTTTCACTAGAATTGAGAGTAAAGTTAATCTTTTTTACCGCATCAATGATTCCATCATTGGTTATGAATTTAACGGAGAGATTATTAACTTTAAGAATGGCCCGGTCCGACATGATATATCCTTATCAATTTAAGACATTAGGTGAAGATTGAACTTCTGAAGTGGTTTTAAGTTGCCCAAAATGGTGATGAGCGCGTTGAATTTGTTCTAGCTCGAGCATCCAATGTGAGCTGCGCTGAGCACTGCAAAATGCGATCAGGTGATTGAGTAAATCTTCGCTCTGCTTTTCCAATAACCTAAAGGTACGTTGAATCAACTCTGTACCCTCAAGAGAGATAAATTGCATCAATGCATAAGATTGGTTCAAGGTATCGAAGGCTTGTTGCTGTTGGCCTAAACGATTGAGAATCTCTGATTGAGCGACACTGGCGTCTCTAAGGCCTGAAATTAAGCAAGCAAACTGGCAGGGTTTGATTTCACTTTGGTATGCCGCGTCTTGGATGTGATGAGGAAGAGAGGTGAGAACATCATTATAGAGGCGCTGTGCTTCGGGCCAATGACCTTGTTCCATTAACTGTTCAGCTTTTAGGTAGTGCATCCAGCAGCGTTCAATTTCCATGTCCACATCCTTAATTTTAAATACTCTAAAATGTTAATGATATTTATTATCAATTGCAAATTAAAATCATTCACGTGTTAAGTTGGTGAATTAAATCTCTGGTTAATGCTAAAAATGGGCTAAAAATGGGCTAAATTGGATGTTATTTGTTCAGTTGAACAGCTGTGCAGCGTAAGTCACTAAATTTATAGGTAATTACATCTACACTGATTTTATCTACACCCAAGTAATGAAGGACTAAGGAGGCGGCGATGGCGATGCAAAGACTCAATGCAGAACAGCTGTATAAGGTAGCGGAACTCGACAAGCTACCATGTAAGTCGACCAAAGAACTGGCTCCAATTGACGAAATCGTCGGGCAAGAACGTGCACAAAAAGCCGTTGAGTTCGCGATGTCAATCAAGGAAAAGGGTTACAACATTTATGCGATAGGTCGAAATGGTCTTGGTAAACGCACCATGATCTTACGCTACCTAAACCGACACCCTCAAGAAGTGCAGGAGCTTTTTGATTGGTGTTATATCGCGAATTTTGAAGACATTCGTACACCTAAGGTGCTGAAATTGCCTCGTGGTGTTGGCAGCAGTTTGAAGCAAGATATTGAAAAGCTGATGCGTAAGCTTCTTAAAGCAATGCCACTCGCATTCGATAACGAGATGTACTTTAACCGCGCTGACCGATTAAAAAATCAGTTGGCTGCTAAGCAACAAGCGGCGTTAGAAGCGATCAGTCAAGAAGCAAAAGATAAGGGCATTAACCTGACTATCACCACTCAGGGTGATTACCAGTTTGTCGCGATGAATGGCGATGATCTTCATACCGAAGAGAGCTTCGATCTGCTTTCAGAAGAAGAACAAGACCAGTTCGACAAAACCATTGATGCATTGGAAGTTGGTCTGCGCACCATTTCTCGTGAACTGACTGAGCTGGAAGAGACGTACACAGAGAAAGTTCAAAAGTTGAATGATGATACGGCGCGAGATGTTATTACCCACTTCATCAAGCAACTGAAGCAAGATTACAGCCAATATCCAGACATTAAAAAGTACCTGACAGCACTGCGTAAAGACATTGTCGACAACGCCGATATTTTCTTAGAAGAGAGTACAGAGCAAGCAGAAGTTGCAACCGCCTCTTTGGACAAGAAAATGCCACGTCGCTACAAGGTGAACGTGATTGTGAGCCAGAAGGAGGAGACTCTGCCGATAGTGGTTGAAGAGAATCCGAATTATCACTCTCTGTTTGGCTATGTCGAAACGGCAACGTTCAAAGGCACCGTATTTACAGACTTCTCTTTGATTCGTGCTGGTAGTTTGCATAGAGCCAATGGTGGCGTCTTGCTGATGGATGCGGTCAAAGTACTTGAACAACCTTATGTGTGGGAAGGCTTGAAACGCGCGCTGCGTTCGCGTCAATTGAGCTTCACATCATTAGAAAAAGAGGTCACGTTAACGGGGGCGGTATCACTTGATCCTGAGCCTATTCCATTGGACGTTAAGATCATCTTGTTTGGTGATTATCGAACTTATCAACTACTGCAACATTACGATGCTGAGTTTGGTGAATTGTTCCGTGTGACGGCCGATTTTGAAGATGAGATGAAGCGTACTGCGGATTCTGAAATGCATTACGCCCGCTTCATTTCAAGCATCGTGCACGACAACAACATGCTGCATTGTGACCGTAAAGCGATTGCTCGCATTATTGAGCACAGCTCTCGTCAGGCGGGTGACCAAAGTAAGTTGTCGCTGCACTCTGCACACATTGCCAACCTGCTTCGTGAGTCAAACTACGTGGCGAAAGGGGCGAAGTCGAACCTGATTCGTGCTACGCATGTCGACCAGGCGCTATCTAACCAACAGATGCGTGTCGGGCGACTTCAAGACAGCGTAATGGAGACCTTCACCAACGGTACAACGCTGATTCATGTGGATGGTCAGGCTGTCGGGCAGGTCAATGCGCTGTCTGTACTCAGCACGACTGATCATATGTTTGGCGCACCGAACCGAATCACGGCAACCACGGCTTATGGTGACGGTGAAGTGATTGATATTGAGAGAAACGTAGATCTAGGCGGCAGTATTCACTCGAAAGGGGTGATGATCTTATCGGCTTACCTTTCTTCGGTATTTGGTAAGACAGCGAAAGTACCGCTTACTACCAATATCACCTTCGAACAATCGTATGGTGGCGTCGATGGTGATAGCGCGAGTATGGCCGAGTTTTGTGCGGTGGTGTCTGCATTTTCTAAGCAGCCGAACCGTCAAGACATCGCGATTACCGGCTCTATGAACCAGTTCGGTGAGTCCCAGCCTATTGGTGGTGTGAATGAGAAAATTGAAGGCTTCTTTGATGTGTGCGAAATCAAAGGACGTTCAAATGAGCAAGGGGTGATCATCCCACGTCCAAATGTTCACAACCTGATGTTGCGTAATGACATCGTAAAAGCGGTTGAAAAGGGCGAGTTTAATATTTGGGCTATCGACCATGTGACCGAAGCGATTGAGCTGTTTACAGGCAAAGCCGCCGGTGAGGCGAGTGATGAGGGGAGTTACCCAATCGATACTATCTTTGGTATCGCTCAAGCTAAACTGAACGCACTGCGTAAATAGCTTAATGCCTAGGGTAAGTTAACCAAATAATAGTTAACCGTAAATGAAAAAACAGCCATCGATATTCTCGATGGCTGTTTTTTGTTTTTTTCTTGTTTATGACAGGCACTTAAGCACTACGCAAGCAGAGCTTGGTGCCGTCGAACTTCAGTTTCGCCAACAAGTGTTTGGCGTTAGAGCGGCCAATATCATCAAACTCTACCCCGTATCGAGCGTAGTGCGTTGACTTTTGGAGATTACAGATGATGCCTTTCAATGGTGGTATCAGTGGACCATTGTAGTTCTCAGGAGTAACCTCAATAGATATTCTATCGGCAATTTGAATAGCACGAGAAGTCGGTGAGGTGACAAAACGACAACCACTTTTCGACAAGTCTCTTATCTCACAATTTGCGCGTTGATCGTTGAAGATGATTCTTGAAGCTAAGTTCACCTCGTAGCGTGTCTCTTTACGCAGTTGAGTTACTTGCATCGAACTTGGTGTAGAAAGCACAAGAATGGGGAAAGGATCTCCCACCCTATGGTGAATTTGGCTTTTAAAGTGGATAAGCGCACCTTCGCCTCGTAGAGAATAAGCACGAACGGTCATCCAAAAACCTTCTTGAAAGAAAAAACTCAAATCTTCGTTGGATACATCAGGTACCTCAACCACAATACAATTATCACTGTGCGTACCGATTAGTTTGGTGGTGGCGAGAAACTTGGTGCCAACCGGAGTCGCTACATTTAATGTCAGTTCGCTGCCGTGCTCAATCATGGCCAGCGCATCGGTACTATTTAGCGTAGAAATGGTGCGGTTACGAGGATCTTGAAGTGCCTGATTATGCTCCAAAGGCTTCTTCAGTGGTGCGTTCATTATATGTTCTCCATGCGCCAACATGCGTCTGCTAGTTATATTGGTAGCTTGCTAATAAGGGGCAAATACGTGCTAGATTTAGCAGGTGCTCTTACATAAATTAAGTGTATGCACTTGTGTATATCTATAGGGTGCTTTTATCTTTACTCATTCGTCATTAAGCCGATGGTTAAAATTATTTACTTTGTTTGCAAGTACTTAGTTCTGTTTGTATGTGCTTGAGTTAGTCTATTACAAGAAATTAATACTTCAAATTTTTATTGTTTTTCGTATCAATTATTTTCAGGAGTTGAGAATGCAGGCAACAAAATGGGATCAAGAAGCGAACCAGATCACAGTTGAACTCGAATCTAACCAGTTCGCAGTTGTTCAGTATCAAAAGGATGGGGATGTACTACATATCACATCGACACGTATTCCTGATGAGCTTCAAGGTAAGGGCTTCGGTAAGGTGATGATGGAGTCGGTACTGCCTGAAATTGAACAAGCAGGTTTTAAAATTGTACCGATTTGTAGTTATGTGATTCACTATATGAATAGGCAGCCACAGTGGGCTCATCTTCTATCCGATAAAGCATAGCAACGAGTATATGTCTCAATCAATATCGTCAAATAATCGAGCTCAACCAGCAGCGGTTTCAAGTCAAAATCAGCCAGAGCTTTATCAAAAAATAGCGGCCTCACTGGGTTGTCATCAAGGGTTTGATGTCCAGGTAATTCAAAGCCTATGGGGCGGGTATGGTGAATTAGTTCGCTTGGTCTTTGCGAAATATTGTAGTGCTTCTATGAACAGCGTGATTGTTAAACATGTCGCATTGCCAGATAAAGCAGAACACCCTAAGGGGTGGAATACTAAGCTATCTCATCAGCGCAAAGTACACTCATACCAAGTGGAAACGGCTTGGTATCAATCGTTCACTCAACAATGGGATGAGCGTTGTCCTGTGCCTGTAGGGCTACAATGTGAGCTACAAGAGAACGAATGGCTTATCGTCATGCAAGACTTGGCCGAAATCGGTTTTCCGTTAACTTCTCAGTTTGATGTGCTTGCTGCTTTTGATGATTTAGCGATCAAAGATACTCAGCCTGATCAGGCGCCTGGTTACACATTAGAAGAGAAAAACCAACGCGATGCTTGCCTTAAATGGCTCGCTAACTTTCACGCAAAGCACATCAGTGTAGATCAACAGCATTCAGCTTCATTGTGGCAAGTCGGCACATATTGGCATTTAGACACGCGGCCTGACGAGTTAAACGCGTTGGCTGATTTACCGCTTAAGAGCCAAGCGCAGCACATTGATAATCTATTAAGGGCCTGTCCATATCAAACCTTGGTACATGGTGACGCTAAGCTCGCCAACTTCTGCTTTGATTTAAAAAGTGAGCGCGCTGCTGCCGTCGATTTCCAATACGTTGGGCGTGGTTGTGCGATGAAAGATGTGGCCTTGTTTATGAGCAGCGCGGTTAGGCCGCAAGATTGCGCAGCACTTGAACCAGAGATATTGGACGTTTACTTTCGATACTTGAAAGCGGCACTCACGTACTATCAACCACAACTTTCTTTCGACGATGTTGAAGCCGCATGGCGACCCATGTTTTACGTCGCGTGGGCTGATTTTCAACGTTTTGTTAAAGGTTGGAGCCCAGAGCACTGGAAGATAAACCCGTATACCGAGCAACTAACCTTACGAGTGCTTAACCAATTAGACGAGCAGGAGTCCGTCAATGTTCGATAAAACCGCGAGCTGGAAAACGCCGCAAAACTTCTTATTACTGATTTCGATTGTTGTCCCTATCGCGTTTTCGAGCTGGATGGCGCTGCTGAATAACTTCGTTATTGAGAAAGCGAACTTTGATGGTGCGGATATTGGTTTATTGCAAAGTGTGCGTGAGATCCCTGGCTTCTTGGCCTTTACCGTGGTGTTTGTGTTGGCGTTCATTCGCGAGCAACGCTTCATGTTGATATCGCTGGCGATGCTCACAGTCGGTACGGCGATCACTGGCTTATTTCCTTCGCTCACTGGCCTACTGCTGACCACAATTTTGATGTCGACGGGTTTTCACTATTTTGAAACGCTCAAGCAGTCTTTGTCACTCCAATGGCTGAGTAAAGAAGAAGCCCCTGAGATGCTGGGGAAAATGATCTCTGTTGGCGCGTTGGCCTCGTTAATTACTTATGGCTCAATCTGGGTGATGTTAGAACAGCTGAAGCTCGATTTTGTTTGGGTGTACGGCATTACTGGGGGTATTGGATTTATTCTAGTTTTGGTTATGACCTTTGGTTTTCCTGAGTTTCAAACCAAGACTCTACAAAATAAGAAATTGGTGCTGAGAAAGCGTTACTGGCTCTACTACGCGCTCACCTTTATGAGTGGCGCGAGAAGACAGATTTTCACGGTGTTTGCTGGCTTTCTGATGGTAGAGAAGTTTGGTTACTCGGCTGCTGACGTAACACTACTGTTCTTAATTAATTACCTATTTAACTTCTTGTTCGCGAAACGCATTGGACGATTTATCGGTGTGGTGGGTGAGCGCAAAGCGTTGATCTTCGAGTATGTTGGTTTGATTGGTGTGTTTATCGGTTATGGTTTGGTACAAAGCGCGGAATGGGCAGCGGCGCTGTATGTTGTCGACCATCTGTTCTTTGCACTCGCATTAGCGATCAAAACCTATTTCCAGAAAATCGCCGATCCTGCCGACATGGCATCAACCGCAGGTGTCTCTTTCACCATCAACCATATTGCAGCGGTTGTTATTCCGGTCGTATTTGGGGTGATTTGGTTATCGTCCCCTGCAACGGTTTTCTACATAGGTGCTGCGATGGCGGCGGTATCTTTGGCGTTGTCTTTAAACATCCCTAAGAAGCCGGAAGAGGGCAATGAAGTGCGAATGTTTAGCTGGCGCTAACTCTGGATAAAGACTAATAAAAAGCTCCAATAGTGATATTGGAGCTTTTTTGTATGTGCTAGATGGAAATATCTAGTCAGCTTCCGGTAGGGTTAGCTTTCAGTAGGATTAGCTTCTTGCGGTTTTTAATCCACCACCTAACTTGAAGATTCCTTTTGGAGCCTTAGTAAGCAAGATGCCACAAAGCAGAGGAATCATCATAACCAGTGACTGTTCAGATAGCACTTCTCCATTGATGTAGCAAGAGATCAGTAGTGCAACCACAGGGAAAATCAGGAAGCAGATAGACGCTTGGAACGGCGTCGAAACTTGTCCGAGTTTAAAGTAGGCAACAATGCCGCCAACACTCGCTACAAAGCCTAGGTAAATTACTGCTGAGATTGAATCCCAAGTGAAGGATTCAACATTCACGCTTTCACCCATCGCCGAAACGGCGAACAAGAACAGAGAAGCAATCAGACTTGGTACTGCGTTGTACGTCAGTACTTCGATGCCTTTACAGTGCTTTTGAACTAACACATACATCACAGCGTGTATTGCCACAGCAAGACCTAAGCAAACTGTACCAACTAGGTAGTCATCGCCACCCATCTGCATTTCATTGCCGAGGATCAAACATAGGCTTACAACAGCGGTAGCCAAACCAAATATTTGGTGCTTAGCCAATCGTAAGCCTAGGAATAGGCCTGACATCAACATAACAGCGACCGGCATGTTAGCGAAGATGATCGACGCTAGACCAGAAGAAATGTATTGCTCGCCATAGATCATCAAAGTAAATGGAATCGCAAAGTACATCAGTGCAACAATCAGCAACCATTGACGTTTACCTTTAGGAAAAAGCAATGGCTGGTTGAACACTTTGGCCAATACTGCAAGCAAAGGTGCGGCTAACAGAAAACGCAATGCAGTGGCAAAAATAGGTGGGATAGAATGCAATGTCACTTCCATAGCGAACCAAGTGGTTCCCCAAATTAAACAAACAGAGACAAAAAGCAAGATAGTTAGCGACTTCGAATTCATGGTGACTACTCATTAATAATTATTTTAAATCATAGGCTTGTGGCGCCTTAATGACGTGGCACAGTATAAGGAGGTCGTCGGAGAAAAGTTTTGTCTTTTTGTCTCTAATTGAAATTGTTTGTAGAAGTTAAATATCTAATATAGCTATTTGATATAAATTATTTCTATAAAAATAGATTAAGATAAAGTCATTATTCTTTGTGAGGTTTAATTTCGTTTAAGAAACGATCAACTTCGCGAGTATGGCTATTTGAGGGATTACTGTCAGCGTAGCAACAGAAAGCGCCCTTTAATTCATTATAATAAGATGTAAGGCGCGTTATTATTCTTAGTATAGCCAGTAGATTCTACTACGTAACAGGCTTAACTTGTTTGGATTGTCTTACTGCCAGAATCAGTTGCGGTAGCAGTGACATGATGATCATCCCCGTCATTAGCGAGTACTGGAGTGGGGTAAAGGATTCACCCATTAACACCATACCGGTCACGATGCCCGCAACTGGGTTTGCAATACCGCCGAAGGTGAAATCAACCACCGACATACGTTGTAGCAACCACACATACATGCCGTAACCCAGCGCTGTGTTCAACCCAATCACCCACAATAGACCCATAGCATTACGAGTATCGAAATGAGTGACAGCGTTAACATAAGGCTGCGGGTCGATTAATGCGTGAACGCCAGACGCGACAGATAAAATCGTACCGCCTAGAATCAGTTGCCACGTTAATACCTTCCACCAGTGCATGCGATTACCCAGTGACTTGGTAATGCTACTGCCGATAACGATACACATGATTGCAGCGAACATGGCGCCTAAACCTATTGGGTTTAATGCGATTTGACTTGGATTAAACAATATCCACGCCAATGTGATTAATCCAACACCAGACAAGGCTTGAATCAATTGCGGACGCTGTTTCTTTACTACCCAATGGAAGATCATCGCAAACACTGGCACAGAGATCATACCTACACCGGAGATTGCCGAAGGCAACGTCAACGCCATCACGAAGATTAAGCTAAAGAAGGTCGCAATATTGATAAGACCCAATGTGAAAATGATCTGCCATTCGCCTTTTTGAGGCAGTGTCGGTTTTACTACTAGCAATAACAAACCAGCAGGCAACGCACGCAAAGCACCCAATAATAAGGGGGGCCATTCCTGTAGCGTAAATTGCGTCACTGCATAGGTTGTTCCCCAAAAGAACGCGGGAATCATTGCTAATAATATGTTCATATGAAATATCTTTACATTAAGATAATGGTTGTATGAACTGTATACCTAGATCATATGGTTGTAAAGTATCTTTATGTTAAACTAGTTTGAATTAATCAGACTAACAACGGAGCGAGATCGCAAATGGATGCTATCGACCGCGTAGTAGAGCAATGGGCAAAGGAAAAGCCTGAATTAGAAACTGAGCCAATGGCAATGATGGGTCGGATTATGCGTATTGCCAAGTATATGGAGACGCAAGTTGCCGAGCTTCATAAAAAATACGACATGAAGCTGGGTGAGTTTGATGTGCTGGCGACGTTGCGACGTTCTGGAAAGCCTTACCGACTGACGCCATCAGAACTGATTGGGTCGATGATGCTGACATCTGGTGCGATGACCAATCGCCTTGATAAGCTAGAAGCCAAAGGGCTGATCAGCCGTGAACACAGCAAAGAAGATAGACGTAGCGTGAGTGTTCAGCTAACCAAAGATGGTCTTATTCTGATTGACCAAATGATGACAAAGCATGTCGAAACGCAGAAAAAACTGGTTAAATCATTGTCTGCGAGTCAGAAGAAGAACACCAACCAACTTCTGAAAACATGGTTGAGTGCGTACGAATAATTTTTAGGTGACTGAGTAGGGTACGACTATGGACAGTATTCAAAATAATACGGAAAAAACAGATATGCTTGAGAAAGTAGAGCACGTTGTATCAATTAATGGATTGGAATATGAGGCTAGCGGAAATGTTCTTAATCTTAAGCTAGGCAGAGCGGGTGGAAAGGTAAAAATCAAATACGATTACGCGACGAATTCATACGTCTACAACTGTAATGAGTATGCTATTGGTTTTTCCAGTCTCATCTTCTTCGTTCTTTCGTTCAATACTTTGTATCAAGTTGATCACCAAGCATGGTCTGGTTATGTCGCGGGTCTGATGCTTGCGGGAGCAATATTCAATTTGATCCAATTAGTGCTATCTCACATCCAAATGTTAGACATTAAAGCCCAGCTAAGAGAAGTCGGTATCTACCTCAAGTCTGGCGCGTAAGAGCCTTTAGCATCTTGTGTATCGTGAACAACTGAACAACTGAACAACTTAGCCATTTCTGAGTAACGAGTGGTTAAGCCCTGCCATCGGTGGTTATAGGCCCAAATAAACAGCGTTAACACCAATTTTTAGTGCTGTTTTTACTTTCCTCTTACACACTTTTCTTATATCGAACCTAGTATCAAATTTCTCTTGGTTATACAGGCAAGCTTCTCATTATGAAGAACTTTTTCGATAGCGAGCTCATGCTCTCTAGCTCCTTGAACTTCGTTCTGCTGTCACTTGGACTAACGCTCCTCTTACATATTCCAATTTGGTGTGGATTCAACCTGAGTCGGCGAAAATGGAAGCGTATGGATTATTTATGGCCGTTTTTAGCGGGTATCGGAATGCTTGGTGCCGTGTCTGAGATTCGAGCGAAGGTGGCGGGTGATTGGGTTGAAACCGAACAAACCAGAGCGGTGGCGATTTTAGAATCTGTTCAGCAGTTCTCTTTGGATAAGCTGAGAAGTGATACCTGTACAGGTATCACTTCTCTAGACAATCACGGTCAGCACCACGACGCGTGTTTGTGGTACTTGAATACGGCGATCACGTTTAAAGATGTCGATTTCACCTTGTTACCCAATGCATCGGATTTTACGGTTCCTGCGCCTAGCGTGTCGTTAGTTGAAAGTGATGCGGTGTGGGTAGATGGTATGCTGAGTCAGTATGAAAAGCAGAAAAACCAATATATAAAAACCAGAGAAGCTCAGGTGAAGCAGCCGCTAGAAAGTATCTTTTGGTATGTGAGTCCGTACTTAGTGTGTTTCGCGATTGCATTACGTCTTACTAAGGTGACAGCCGAGCTCAAGTTGGATAAATGCTCATAGTTCACTGAATGTTTGTAGTTCACGGTTCATCGCTATATCAATGGGTAACTCAATAGCTAGGCAAGCGTATAACTTTAGGTAAGCGTATAACTAATAGGATGTGTCTGAATTAGAGATAAAAAAATAGCGTCAGTATTGAATTACTGACGCTATTTTTATGTTAGATCCAACAGTAGCGGAGAATTGTTTAAAAAGGTGGCTACTTAAATTGGTATCTAACCGAAAGTTGTAATTGAGGGCCGTAAAGACCGTTGTTTTTAGAACCAACTGCAAACACGGCTTTATCTGTGGCATGGAACCTGGCTCCAAACGTAAAGATTGAGTGCTCTCCGTTAGAACCCGCAAGTACGTGGGCTTCTACTCTCTGAGTGATCCACGCTCGAATACCCGCATTAAATTCGACGTAAGCTTTCGTTTCTCCAGCTGCGTATGAGTTTTTGTTGAAATGGAGTAGCAGCTGCGTATTTAAGTCGATCCCTTGAGTTATTGGACCATAAACTTGAGGGCCGATGTACGCGTCAAAGTTGCTTTCATCTTGGGCCGTATTGGTACTAAGGCCGCCCAAAATCGCTAAGCTATCGTTGATGTCTCGTCCACCATCCACGCTTAACCCCATAGGCTTTGCTTGCATCCCAAGTTCTACAAAGTCCGTTGTGAAATTTGCCGCAGATATAGCTTGATGAGAGAAGAGGCACAGCAGTAGAGGTATTACATTTTTAATTTTCATATGACTTACAAAAGATAGTAATAGTGGAGTAAGGCGCTGGTCGTGCATTATTTATTGTCACGCCAAAGCGATGAAATTCTTCGAAAGTTAAGTCAAAGACAATATGTGTTTTTCATATCCATATTCATTGCACTGTATAGGGGAGTGAAAAACCATTCCTTTCCTTGATGGTTGTATATTAAACATAACTGCAATAACCAACAACGATTTTAATTTTTTTTTGTGTCGCTCTATGTTCTGATTCTCACCTGAATTAATTGAAAATAGACACGCGGTCTAAATTTCGTTATTAGGAATAAATGTATGAAGAAAATCGTTGGTTTAATCTTGTTAGCTTCACTTACAGCATGTGGTGGAGGCGGCGGTGGCGGTGCGACTAAAGGTAGCAATACTGGCAGCAGCACTGGTGGTAGTACCGCAGTTTCTACTCAAGCCCCAGTGCGTTCTGCTCTTAAACTTAGTGTGGGTGATGTACAGAAATTGAGCTCTGTTGCTTTCTCATCTGCAAGCATTACTGGGTTTGAAGCTCCAAGTCAGTCTAAATAAACTACTAGAAGGAACATAAAATATGACAAAGACACTATTGCCATTAGTGCTGGGCGTTTCTTCACTTGCGACAATGGTTCATGCAAACGAAGATATTAATCTACAGGGCTACTATAAATCTAAGGCGGCGATAAAGTTTGCTGTAGATAAAATTCAGCAAAACAAAGTTGAATTTATGAACTTAGATAAGGCGCTTACACTTTCCCCTAGCACTTCTCCGCAAACTCTAGTTTCTATTGATGATCTCGCTAATTCTAAGCCAGCACACAGTGATGTGTTTGTGTCGAAGGCTAAAGAGTTCAAATTAACCAATAAAGTGTGTGTGATCTCTAAAGATGGCGCGACGATTGCCTTCGAAGCTGATGATAGTGCGACGACTTGTGCCTTTGATTTAGATAAAGTACACAAAGCAATGGCCAAAACGTCTAAAGAACTTGTTTTCTTTAAACGCTATGGAACAGGCGAAGAGACTCAATATACCATTGATAAGATAAGCCTTATTGGTTTAGATATTTCTAATACGTTCTTGTATACATCTAAGGGTAAATTGCTAGGTGATATCGTCAAGGTCAAGACGAGCTCATCTGATAAGTACACCGTTGAACATTACGTGGATGCAGGTCCTGAAGACGGAACTAAAATTGGCTTTAAGGCATATCAATGGGCTGACGATATGGAAGATGGTCAGAAAGCGATAGTTAACTCTGTGTCATACCATTACGGATCGAGAGTTACGCTGGACAACAAAAAGACAGCATTTCATTGGGCGATAAAGGATCATGTAGCGCCTTCTAATGCTAACGGTGATTTCTACTTTGCTGCAGCGGTTAGCCGTTTAGCGCGTTCTTCTGTCGACAACAATATTCAACAAAAGGATACGTACTCTAGCAAATCACCGTCTGATTTGATCGCCTACAACTTCAATAATGCGAATAAATTGGTTGGTCTGAGCCCTGATGCTTGTACGGTTAAGCAAATCGCTGACGGTAAGGCCTCGGTAACTTGGTACACTGGATTTAATCGAGGAAAGGATTGTTCAGCAACAGCCGCTGACCTTGCGGGTAAAAAGAAAGTGACCACTTCTACTCTTACGAATGATGGCGGTAATAAAGTCTCGGTTGCTAGCTTGCAAAAAAGTGCGTCAGATATTCTTCAAGCAGTGGAGCTCGACTCGACATCAGCTCCTGGTTTAACAGAAGCTGAGTTTACTGCAATGAAAGCGAAATATGATGCAGCGACAAAGCAATACAAAGACTTCAATAGCATTCAATTCTGGAAGTAGCTGACTCTAATTCCTGACTTTCTGAACACAAAAATGGGCAGTTTATCTGCCCATTTTTTATGTCTGTTTCAATTTGAATATTATACCAATCACAGTGAGTAAGTGATCAAACATAGC
>NZ_JBFRQW010000004.1:66559-94028 GCF_041472735.1 Vibrio sp. 10N.261.46.E11 | reverse complement strand
GTTATTCTACAATCAAAAATTATAACGAAGTTATCGAGGTTTTTAACAAGCTAGGGTGATCAGTTATTTACTACGATTGGTATTACGTGCCAGTCAATACGTCTCAACTCGACAAAGACAGCGCAAACGACAACAAGATTGGTAGGGTAACTACACTTAGGAAGTTACCAAATAACACCATAGACGCGACCTTAGGGGGCTCGACATTAAACCTCTCTGCAAACAGGTAGTTCATCACTGCGGGTGGCAGCATGGTGAACAGCACCATCATCTGAAGATGCAACGTTGGCAGCGGTATAAAGAAGTAAATGATGGTAAAAGCGATCGCCCCTGTTAACAGCGATTGAGCCGTGCACAACAAGCCAACTTTTAATCCGCTCAGCCTCAAGTTGACCATTTGCGAACCCAGCGACAGAAGCATGATAGGGACGGCAGCTTGCCCAAGCAGTGATGTGGCTTCATAGATTGGATTCCACACGGTAATTCCAGACAGGTTGAGCGTCATTGCTAGAGCAGCCGCTAAGAAAATCGGCATCTTGAGGATCTGTTTGATCGGGTTGCCATCACTTAGTAACGCCAAACCAACACTAATATGGGCACATGCTGATACCACAAATAGTAATACCGCAGGGGCTAATGCGCTCTCGCCAAAGGTATAGGTGAATAGGGGAATGGCTAGGTTGCCACTATTACGGAACATGTGTGGCGGAGCCCAAGCCTTGAAATTGAGCTTAAAAATCTTACAGATCGGAATCATCAATAAAGCAGGCACTAACACCGCGACCAAAGAAGCGGTTATGAGTGGCAATTGCTCGGTGTCGAGAGGCATGGTGGTCAGCGATGCAAACACTAGCGCCGGAATACACACATCCATGTTGATGCGATTGATCGGTTTGAAATCGGGCTTGAGCCAACGACCGACCGCAAAGCCAGCACTGGCTAAAGCAAAAACGGGAAACAGAATGCTGACGACCTGTTCGAACATAGAATTCCTTTCTAGATTGGGTGTTTCCATTTAGCTGATAAACAAATGTTTTAGAGAGCGCTATAGCGAAGTATGAAGTCGAAATGTATAAGTATTAACCTATCAATATAATGAGTTGGCGTCACCGAAGATCGTTGTCTGTGAGCGGTTAATTTACATTTCTTTGAATGAAGCACAAAAAAGACCAGTGGTATTCGCAACTGGTCTTTAAAGGCTAGATAAATCTGGACAGGTTCTTTAATTAACTGCGGTTACCGTTCTTGTCTTCTAAATGCAGTTCGAGTTGTTGCTTATCTCGTCTAGAGTTTTAAGTCATGCGCCCAAAAACTAAACGCGATTATCACCGCAGCTGTAGGCAACGATCTGGCTGATTTCGCTCAGGCTACGACCTGACTGTTGCTGCCATTCATTGAAGGCTTTACCCGCTGCAAGTTGTGCTCGCTTGGTGTTACGGCCGCTATCTACCACATCTGTACTACGCAGGTGGGCTTCAACATCTGATGACAAGATAAAGGTGTCTTTACCCATTTGGCGCAAGGTGTAGGCTCCGGTATTACCACCCAGTCGCTTGCCGTGTTTCTTTAGGTAATCCCACAGTTCAGTAATGCGTTCTGATGGCCAGTCGGCAACCATTTGCGAGAATGAATCGGCTTCACGCTTGGCGTTGTGAATCATGGTGGCATTGGCAGGGATGGTCATCACCTTGGTGAGGTGGCGAATGATGCGCGGGTCTTGTGCTTTCTGTTCCCACATCTCATTCGGCAGCATTAGCATTTTTTCGATGTCGAATTCAAAAAACACCTCTTCAAACTGCGGCCATTTTTTTCTGACTACACTCCAAGAAATACCACATTGGAAGACCTTTTCAGTAAAGGCGGCGAGCCAACGATCGTCGGTGATTTGTGATAACTCGGCTTGGGAAAGGGGCGCACGAACAATCTTCTCGAGCTCGGCTGCTCCTCCTTTGCGGTGAGCAGCACGTTGATAAATAGTGTCGAATTTTTCTTGGGTCATTGGAGGTTCCAAATTACATCTGTGTATCTTGAGTATGTAGCCAATGCTTAATGATATGGGGTCAAATCTGGCAATTAAAACAAGTCTATTAACTAAAGTAAGTCTGTTATTTAAAACAATCTTATTAATCAAAACCAGTCTGACAATTAGAACGAACTAGCAGAGCTTTAATTCCATCTGATACAAGGGCCATGTTTTGCCATTAAACTCTTTCACTCTTGGCTCTTTGTTGACCACTTGAAAGCCCACTTTGTCGTAGCAGCGTTTTGCTCCGATATTTTGCTTGAATACCGCCAAGGTGATGGTGGTGACATTGGGTATTTCTTTCGCCGCTTCTAATGCACTTTCTATCATGGATTGTCCTAATCCTTTACCTCGAAGGTTGGGGTGAATCGCGACTCGGCAGAAGCGAAGTTCAGTGTCTGACATGCGTTGAAATTCCATAAAGCCAAGCAAGTCATCGGTATTTGAGTTGGCGTTTGAATCGGTGTTCGGTTCAGAGTATGACTTAGATGCAGAAAAGGTATATAGCTCGACATGTGATTCTTGAGAGCGTTCGATGATGGAGGCTGCTTTTAAGGGCCAACCAAATGTCCGTCCGCCCCATAGAACGTAGTCTTCTTGGGATGTAAACCAAGTGACGATCTCGTCGGCGTCGGATGCTTTAAAGCGGTTTATTTCCATATTCTTCTCCCTTCCTTATCGTATGCCTCTTTTTTTAAGCCGTTAAAATTCTGTGGCCAACTGATCAAGAAAGCCACGCATGTAGTCGGTGCGCTTGTTGGCTTCTAATTTGGCGGATTGTGTATTCATGGTTTCAGCGAGCTTAAACAGTTTCACGTAGAAATGGTCGACACTGTAATGCTTGTCATCCAAGTCACGCTGCTTCGCGAATGGATCTTCGTGGTTATACAGCTCTGCGTTAAAGCTTTGACCTACGTACAGGCAGCGAGCGATACCAATCGCACCGAGAGAATCTAGGCGATCCGCATCTTGAACAATCTGTGCTTCCAAGGTTTCTGGTGTGATGTTGGCACTGTAACTGTGAGTGATAATAGCGTGATGGATTTCGTCGAGGTAGGACGCAGGATACTCGATAGATTTGAGGAAAGAGACCGCCTTGTCTGCCGCCATTTGTGAGCTTTGGGCTCTGTCTGGGTGGTTCTTAGGAAAGGTGAAGCAATCATGAAGGTAAGCGGCAGGAAGAACGACCTCAAGCTTAGCCTGTTCTTGAGTACACAAAACCTCAGCAGTTTTGACTACTCGCTTGATATGGCTGATGTCGTGCGCGGCATCCTGTGTCATCTCTTGCTGAGCAAAATCAAGCAGTTGGCTTTCAAATCTTTTAATCACGCGTCCCTTTCTCCATTTTTAGACGTTATCAATGTTGCTTATCGATCAGTGTCGTTTCATATCGACTTTAACAGTTTCAAGCGCGAGTTTTTATCTTTTATAAAAGGAATACCCACAAAAAAACCGACTCTGTGAGTCGGCTTAATAGAAAGGTTATTCTGTGTTGACTAAAGCGTTATCAACGGTAATCAGAGCCTAAGCTGCAGCTTGTTGAAGTTTTGCTAACACATCATGCAGAGAAGGGCTGATGGTGTGACCAAGCGCTTTCACTTCTTCGCAAGGCTCAACCAAATCTGGGATCTGGAAGCTAATCATATTCGCTGCCATTGATGCGCGAATACCGTTGTTCGAATCTTCAAACGCTAGGCAGGTTTCAGGGGCAACACCTAAGCGTTCTGCCGCCAGCAGGTAGATCTCTGGATGAGGCTTACCGTGAGTCACTTCGCAGCCGGTGCTTAATGAGGTGAAGTAAGAATCTAGGCCTGCTAACTCAAGCTTTTTCTTTGCGATATCTAGCTGAGTGGAGGTTGCCACTGCGATCGGAATGTCGTTTGCTTTTAGCCATTCAAGCAGCTCAATTACACCATCTTTTACCGGGATGGCTTGGTGCTTAACAACCGCATTGTAGCGAGTGCGCCATTCATTGTTCAGTGCTGGGTAGTCTAGGTTTTCACCGTAGCCATTTCGAAAAATCTGTTCGATGGTTTTTGCGTTACAGCCAATGATGCCTAGGTAAACGTCCTGCAAAAACGGAACACCTTGCGCGTGACATGCTTCTTCAAAAATTTGCATACAAAGTCGCTCGGTGTCGAGTAACAGTCCATCCATATCAAAAATAGCAGCTTGAAAATTCATATCCGTGGTTCTTTATGTGTTGTCGTCGTGAGGGCGAGTATTTTGACATAGTGTCTCGGGATAGGCGAGTCAGTGTTCAGTAAGAATATGCTTAACTAAAACGGAAATATGGTTCTGTGTGTTTTCTATGTAATTGATTATGAATTAAATAATACCGTTCAGTTATGAGTGCGATACTTTATAGGCTATACAGATCTAACAGTCACAATAATGGTTATCGTACATAACAAATTTTGGTTTAGATTCTGTCTTCCTATTACATTTCATAAACTTACGGTTCAGTTAGCGTGACCATAATCTTAGAAAAAACAATTTGCGAAAGCCCGCAATCATAGTGTGACCAAGCAATAAGTAAATGGTGGAACTTAGAGACAGAATATCATTAGTCCACATTTTTAGCAGGGTTGCTTATGTTGTATTTTGAGTTTCTATTTTTATTAGTCGTTCTCTATATCGGTTCTCGGTATGGCGGCATCGGTTTAGGTGTTGTTTCTGGTATTGGTTTGGTTATCGAGGTGTTTGTCTTCAAGATGCCACCAACGTCTCCACCTGTCACCGTAATGCTGATCATCCTCGCTGTTGTTACCTGTGCTTCTATTCTTGAAGCGGCTGGTGGCTTGAAATACATGCTGCAAGTAGCCGAAAGGGTACTGAGAAAGAACCCGAAACGCGTCACCTTGATAGCTCCGTTCGTGACTTATTCGATGACTTTCTTGTTGGGTACTGGCCATGCGGTTTACTCAATCATGCCAATCATCGGCGATGTTGCGTTGAAGAATGGGATTCGTCCTGAGCGCCCAATGGCGGCAGCATCTGTTGCGTCTCAACTGGCGATTACGGCGTCTCCAATCTCGGCAGCCGTGGTCTATTACCTCGCGCAACTTTCAGATATCCAACACTCGATTACTCTGCTTTCTATTTTGATGGTGACGGTGCCTGCAACGCTGTTCGGAACACTTTTGCTTTCTATGTATAGCTTGAAACGCGGTAAAGAACTGAACGACGATCCTGAATATCAAGCGCGTCTAAAAGATCCTGAGTGGAGAAAGCGCATCGAAAGCACCACTGCGACGTCTTTGGATGAAGTGCTTCCAACTTCGGCTCGTAATGCAGTATTGATTTTCCTATTGTCGATTGTGGTGATCGTTATCGTGGCTATGGTGCCAGAGATCAGAACCATCGTAGACGGCGACAAGCCAATCAAAATGTCGGTGATCATCCAAATGATGATGCTCTGTTTCGGCGGTATTATCTTGCTGGCAACCAAAACTGATCCGCGTGATGTGCCAAACGGCGTGGTATTCAAATCGGGTATGGTGGCGGCGATTGCTATCTTCGGTATCGCTTGGATGTCGGATACCTATTTCCAATATGCAATGCCTCAGTTTAAATCTGGCATCGTGGAAATGGTGACCAACTACCCGTGGACGTTTGCTCTAGCGCTATTCATCGTATCGGTTGTGGTGAACTCTCAGGCTGCGACTGCACGTATGATGTTACCGGTTGGCCTCGGCTTAGGATTAGACCCAGCACTGCTTATCGGTTTGATGCCAGCGGTGTACGGTTACTTCTTCATCCCGAACTATCCATCAGATATCGCAACAGTGAACTTCGATGTTTCTGGCACCACTAAGATTGGTAAGTGGTACTTCAACCACTCATTCATGTCGGTCGGTTTAATCGGTGTAGTCGGCGCATGTTGCTTAGGCTACGCACTGGCACAGGTTTTCATCGCATAGTCTCGCTTTTATCGCTTAGTCTAACTTCTTGTCGCTTAATTAAGCGATAACGAGATAAGAAACGAAAAACAGCGCCTGAATTGGCGCTGTTTTTGTTTGTTCTGTTTGCTACAGAAGCATAATTTATGAATGCTAAACTTGAGGCTCTAAGATCAGCAAGCTGCCCTTTTGTGCGTGTTTTTTTGTTTTATTCCTGTCTTTAAAGCGTGCATTAGCGGCTATTTCAACTCCTAACTGGGCATTGGTCAATGCGTCGTCACTGTTATCCGTTGAGCTTAAATAGGCGGCTTCAAGTTCCGGCGGTCTGAACAAATTCGGCAGAGTCCCCCTCATTCCATCAATGTCAGATTCAGTAAAGTCTGTGATAACGGAAATTCGCCATAATTCTTCAGCAAGCAACTTATAGCTTTGATCTAATAAAAGCATATAAGTGCGGGCTTTATTCTTACAGCGATCAAGTGCAATCATGTTGACACTACGGTCAAACTTCTCATTTTTACGCTGTTGATAAGCTTTTGAGGTTAGATGAATAGCTAATTTATCCCATAACAAAACCTTTAGGAGAAGAGGGTTAACCATAGTATCCATCTCTACATCGGTACCGATACCTGCTGTTAAGCCTGCAGCCGCCCTTACTTTAACATCGCCGCCGCCGCGGACAACAGCCTCAACCCCCGCGTTTATTCCAGCGCCGACACTTACCCCTGCTTCAATTTTAAAACGTGCAGCATCAATGCTGCGCGCCTTAAAAGTCGCTGTGGCCGCTCCCTTAGCTTTAGCACCGATAAAAGCACTACCACCGATGGCCCCGACAATAAACTCATCAGCCCCGAGGATATTGCTGCTGTTGAATGCTCCGTCTATCTTCGCTTTAACTTCCGCACCGACAAATAAAGATGCTTCGTTCTTTAGAGCAAATAACTGCCCGATACTCAGTTCATGAGTGACTTTAAGCGTTAAACCAAACCTTGCCGCAAGTTCAAGGTTAACCCCGATATCTATGCCAGGGATCAACTGCGTTGGTGCAAAACCATTACGGCCTGCAAGTTCATCCTTTGAAAAATTGGTTATTTTCCCTAATGCTTGGCTAACACCGGGGTTGCTTGCTATCCCGATTTCCGGATCGCCAGCACACCCCTTCACAACAGTCGCACCGCCGTTGCTGCCGAATTTAGCATGCATGCCGCCCTTTACTTTAACTCGGCCTCCTCCTTTTGCCTTAGCTGAAACTTGGTTGCGAACTATATTTCTAAAATCCCAAGTACGTTCTACCTTAATTTTGGCTTCAGCAAAAAGATTTAGATTATTATAAGTACTCAGTTCACAGCCTTTTGCTGATGCTTTATCTTCATAACTGGTTTTTACACCTTTATGACAAATTGCGGTATATGCAATGCGTTTATGCTGATCATTGAGAATTTGCCAGACTTTGTTATCAATACTCTCTCTCTGATCGTACAAACTTTTCAGGCTATCAAGTTGTGCATCAATCACTTCAAGCTGTATACGGCCTAGCTCACCGTTTTTTACAATATTTGTTCTAAGTGATTCGATGAGTTTTATCTGCTGTAGCAAAAAATTATAGGTAGTGCGGTTAATACATTTAAAGCGAATATTTTCCAGTGGCGTTTTACTTGGGCGAACTTCTCTTATTATTTTTTTGAAATGCTCTCTAATCTGGCCTTGCAGAACAATCCACACCGGATCATTTGTCACATCTGAGGCACCAAAACCATAACTGCTACTTAGCTTCTTATGGTGTCTGTATTTCATCGCTTCAAGATGAGAATAAACGGCATCAATACCTCTCTGCAGGTAAGGTATCGCTTTTACCTTATTGCTTTTAAAAGCCATATAAAGATTACCTGTCCATCTTTTAAATTCGATGTCACAGGCGCTTGGCGGCTGAAAGCTGCCGTTGGGTTTTAAAATATAATCGATATTGAGTTCTAAAGGATTTGCCATTTTAAACTCCTAAACTAGGGTTGAACGGTGAGCGCGGCGAAATGGATATTCGAGGAAGATATAAAGTCTTGCTTTGATGACACCTCGCACTCATGGCTTCTTAAACATGCTCCAATGGATAGAGTAATCCTTAGGAAGTCATTAGAATTTAGGTACACACAGAAAAGCAGAGTTTCACTTAATTCAAGTAGGTACGCCAAAAGAGGGGATTATCTCGCCTACAATACTCATTCACACCTTAATTGGCTTAGATAAAGCGGTTAAACCCCCGGACATTACCTAGGATGAGGTCAATGTTAATGGGTACATCGATAACTTTATCATCACGGACGCTTCAAAAGAAGTTATCTAAACGAAGATAACTCCAGCTTTGTGATAACGAGGCAAGAAATAGAAACGGCGTCTAATTTGGCGCTGTTTTGTTTGTTCTGTTTGGACGTATTAAGTCGAACCTAAGTTTTGAATTAATACCCAATATTAACGAGGCTCAAAAGCCAAAGACAGAATCGCTTCTTCGATCGTTAGGAAGTGGATCTTTACTAGGCACACTTCAGCTTTCTGGAACTCGTGATTTCGAATCAGCTTAGTCACGTTTTCAACTGAATACTGCTCAGCTCGTTTAGCTAGAGACAGTTGATTTGATCTTGATTCAAGCGAGTAGCTATCGCCTTCAGAATCGATGAGGTAATCATCTTCGCCCAAGATCATGTCTGAGCATTCTGCCTGAAAATCGTTCTCGGATGCGACGTAAATTAGCTCATCATCGCCGTCGAGTTTTACTAAAGATGGCCAACGGATCATTACTGCCTCTGAATCATGTGTGTTGAAGTTTGTGTCGACTATAAACAGTTTTGAAGATTGGGTCATCTATTGTTCTACCTGAATAAAACGCTACTTACTTAAAGAGCTACTTGCTCAAAGAGCGGCCTAACGGTGCAAAATACCCCTGCATCGCATAGTAGATTTCTTCTCGATGTGTGAGATCTGGATATAGAGGGAACATGTCTGGCTTGGTGGTGCCGTCAACTAGGTAAGCGTTTTCGATATCTGAGCAGGACTCAATCGTAGCTTCAAAGGCACGCGCCATCATCTCTGTTGGTAGTGAGAAGTAACGGGAAGACATCGCTTTGTCAGCAATAACACTTCGCGCCACGTATTCGTGTTTGTCTAGGTTATTGTCGCTGAGTAGTGTGGCATCGAACAGTGACATCAAACTTTCGTTTAATGGGTGAGGCCTTACTTTTCTATCGTGAAGCCAACAATCACTGGCGAACAAGATTTGCTTGCGAGGGCCTGAGGTATCGCCAATCTCAAATGCTTTCTCTGCGATATAGTGGTCAAACGCATGCCAAAACTCATGAGCTAACGCACCAGCACCTGCATTTTTAGCGAGGGCTAACTCTCTCTGGTTCGGTGCGTAGTGTGCTTGTACACCCTTTCTGCCACCACTGCCGAACGCCAAGCCTAAAGTGCCGCGAAGGCCAATCGCTTCTGGTGGCAAAGCCAAGATGTAAGCCAAGTCTGCTAACGAGTCGAATATCAGATTTGCAGCGAGCTCTTTCTCTTCTTTCGTTACCCAAGCGCCCACACGAATGCTGCCCATACCGAAGGTCTGTTTGATGTCCATGAATGACACCTGATCGCCATGTCGGTAGTCTGGGCCTTTGCGCGTTTTGTATTTAAAGTGGGTTAACTTCAAAAGGGTCCTTGGAAATAGATGTAGTTTAGCGCTGTTGTGTGGTGCACAGGGTTAAGTTGGGAAAGTTAGCACCTTTGTCAGTAAATTACCGAACAAAATGAGTGAGATTGTGTTCGAAAGCCTCCCATGAGGTTGGGGCGCCCTCGCGGGTTAGCGGAAACAGAGGCTTATCGGGTTTGGCGTAGCTCAAGCGGTGTAGCCTCTGCGTGACATGATAACTGTCTAGCCCTGAAATTGTGACTAAATCTAACGCTTCTAAATCTAAGTAGCCGTCCGGCATCACAGCTCGCTTTGGCGCGTGAACCGCAACAACTTCACCAATCAACATTTGAGTTTGGTTACTTTCAATTGTTATCTGCTCTTTGAAGGCTAAGCCTATTTTCAGAGGGCTTTCCAAAACAAACGGAGCAGGGAACACATCATCGTAATAGGACGTGAGACCGACCGCGTTAAATTCTGAGACTGATTTAGGATAACGAGCGGAAGTTTGATGAGCTTTTCGAACAAAATCAGCGCCGATGCTGTTGATGGTGAAGTGTTGAGTTTCTAGGATATTTTCTAGTGTATGACGGCGACTTTCCGCAGGCCGGATGATGAAGCCAAGTAAAGGTGGATTCGACCCCAAATGAACCACAGAGCTCACTACTGCAAGATTTTCTAGCCCTTGCTTGTCGCAGGTGCCAATAAGGTTGGCGCTTTTAAACCCCGATAAGGAGTTAATTAAACGAGCGCGCTCACGCCGGTCCATTGCTTGGATATCTTGTCTTGAAAGGGTCATTGCCTTCATATCTTCTCTTCTTCTCACTTTTGTTTTCGACGACGTGCTCACTAACTAAGACATATCTACGCAGCATCACTTTATTCCGATCATCCAGTTTGAATAAGTGGTAGTGAAAGGAGGATTCTTTTAGAAAATTGCAATTTTCTTTAAATCAAATGTGACGCTGTAGCTTAATTTGTTGTTGCAGCGATTTGCTATTGAGCGATACCATGTAAGGCTATTTCTTTGGTAAAGATGTAATTATGTCAGATGAAAAGCTCGCGCTAGAGTGGATGCGCCAACAAGCGCATAGAATTGATCCATATGTTATAAATCCATCATTTGATGAATGCGTTGAGTTGCTTGAGCCTGCCTTTAAGAAGGGCAAGAGTGTCGCGCAGCTAAAGTATCTATTATCAGAAGCAGATCGCCGAGCGGGAGCTGCCGAACGTAAACATGCTGCTTTAAAGTTTGCGAAAGAAAAAAGCCCAAAGGCAGGTCAAAACCTTCGTCTGCAAAGCAAACTTCAACAAGTTCAATTGGCATTAAAGTTAGCAACTGGCGATAACAACATGACCATATCGCAGTTCTGCTCTGAGTATGATGTCAGTAAGCGAGACGGCAACGAAGCGTGGAATGAAAAGTTGGTTGAGCAGAATAATAAGAAGTGATTTCGTGATGCCGTATATGGTTTAACTAAAGATCCGACAAGATTCACTTGCTTATATATTCATTTAAAATCCTACCAATAAATGTTGCTCAACGGTATTTCAAAAGCCTGAAAATCTTCTTTTCAGGCTTTGCGAACAGCTAGCCACTCATCAGTTCCGTCTTAGTTGTTAACCACGTCTAAAAATACCGATGAGTGAATATCAGGTATTAAGGTCGAATGTTGTTGAAACTGACCTTTTGCGTTCCATCACTTTGGTTCTCTAATTTAATTACATCTCCTTGATAGTAATAAGGTTCCATTGGCATCTTGCTGTTGGTTGGCCTTGCGTAGTGAAGTACAGCGGGTTTATTTTCCTCTTGTCGAGCATATAAATAGCCAATCAGCGCATGTTCAAATTGGTGATAGCCATTGCCCCAATGGAAAGCTTTAGTTCGCTTAGGCTCAAGCCCAACGCCACCGTACTTATGATCTACCCATACATCATGAAAGGTGGGCAGGGTGTATTGCAGTACGTCTTTCATTGAACCATCGATAAGCGATACCGTCATCGCAGCTTGATCAAGCTCAGCCCATTCCCATGATGACGCCCATTGGCTGTACGGTCTGCTTTGCCAGCCAGTAATTTCTTGTCCTTGCCATGCCTTATTAAGCTTGTCGCCAAAGTATTGGGATACATCGACGAACTCTTTTTGATATTGAGCTTGGTCTAAGGTGTGCTTCATCCCTTTCATACCAAACTCTTTCCATTCAGAGTTATCCAATGCTTGGCCTGTAAGATAAGTCATCCAATACGCTTTGATGGTGTGTCCAAAATCATTGTGATTGGCATTCTGCATCATTGCCGCTTTGTCGTGAATTGCGCCGTAGAAGCGTTGTTCATCTTCAGAGTGGTAGTGATCAATCATGGTTTGCGTGAGCCAGTTTAAGTCATCAAGCCATTTGGCTTTGACGGGCTCTTTGAGCAGAGGAGTAACTAACAACAGGTAGCCGTTTATTTGATCAAGTTGCGCGACCAGTTCACGTCGTTTTGCACTGCCATCTTCACCGTCGGCGAGTACCCAAGCAAGACCGCTGTTGTCGCTAAGTCGATATTTATCAAAGATAAAAGCTTGTTGGGCGATGAGTGCTTCTTCTGCCTTTTTGTCTTGGGTCAGGTAGTAGTACATCGCGAGTCCAACCAGCGCATACGCTTGATCCAGTCTTCTCCAGAGGGAAGGGTGACATTGGCATATACAGCGAAACTGGTCACGCTGAGTAATGCGATGGTTGCTCGTAACATGATGTTTATCTTAATGATTTGAATTTAGTTGAATATAAACAATCAGGTCTGCACATTGTGGTTCGGTGATCACAATCGACCAAATTATTTGTGGTGTAGATGTAGGACTATCTGGGTCTTACTCATTTTAATATTGCAAATAAACAATAAATTATCGTTTTTCGATAAATTGTTGTTGATCATCGTTTGTTTTGATCTTAATATTCTTCCATCAACTCAACAGGAATATAAGTATGTCTAAGATTCAAAAACAAAGTCGCCGTGTGCGAATGCTACTGCAGTCCTTTCTTGCACTCACTCCGATCATGGTGTGTTACTTCTGGCTAACGGTTCAAACACCCTATGACTTTCTTAGTGAGATGGGCATTATTCAGTTTTCCATCGAGATGGACTACTTTATAACCTCTCCACTCACAGTCTCTCCACTTACTACGACAACAAGAATCATCGCAATGTTCACCAGTTTGGCGATGTCGAGCATTCTTATGTATGCATTAACGGTTCTGATACGCCTATTCCGTAACTATGAGCGAGGTGAAATCTTCTCTTTAGAAAACGCAATGTCCTATCAGAAACTCGGATATAGCTTGTTTTATTGGGTATTAGGTTCAGTTATCTATGGTTCATTGATGTCAGTGATTCTGTCGTTCAATAATCCACCAGGTGACCGTATCTTTGAGATTAGTTTCGTTGGTATGGACTTTTTAACACTGATATTGGGTATAATTATTTTGATCATCTCGTGGGTGATGAAAGAAGGTTATATTCTGGCTGACGAACATAGCCAAACGATTTAAAGGACTTGTCATGACTATCCGCATTAATTTAGACATTATGATGGCCAAACGGAAAATGCGATTAAAGACATTGGCAAAAGAAGTTGGGATAACAGAAGCCAACTTGTCCGTATTGAAAAATGATAAAGCCAAAGCCGTAAGGCTATCGACGCTCGACAAGCTGTGTGAAGTTTTAGAGTGCCAACCTGGTGATATTTTAGAATTTGAACCGAATGCTCATAAAGACGGCGTTGCGGCAGAATAGCCAGTAAGGAAATCGCTTTCAAACCATCTAATAATGAAAGAGTCTCGATATCGCATCGAGACTCTTTTTAATCTATTTATACCGGCTCTCCCGCCTCGTCCTCTTCAACCACATCGGTTTCTAAGCTCGCTTCTGCCAACCATTTTTGTACTGATGGACTGTTGAGTACACGTTGCTGATACTGTGATGCCTTCTCTGAAAGTTTGATGCCATAGGTTTCTACGCGTAATGCAAGGGGTGCAAACATCGCATCGGCAATCGACCATTCACCAAATAACCAATTTTCTGGATATTGTGCCATTTGCGTCGACCATATGGCATCAATACGGGCGATGTCTTTCAATGCTTCCTCACTCAAAGCAAGCTTTCGTTGAGCGCGGCAGTTCATCGGCATTTCATTTCTGACGGCAAAAAATCCAGAGTGCATCTCTGCAGAAATTGCTCGGGCATGGGCGCGTTCTTCGCGTGATGCAGGCCATGCCGCACCATTCAAATAGGCATCGTTAACATATTCGAGAATCGCCAATGAATCCCACACCGCAACGTCGCCATCAACTAAAGTCGGGACTTTGGCTGTCGGTGTCACTGAAGCTAATGTGTCGTAGAAATCAGAGGTGAACAGCTTGAGTTTGATGACTTCGGCATTCAGGTTGTAATTATCGAAGATTAGCCAAGCGCGCAGTGACCAAGTAGAGTAGTTTTGGTTTCCAATATAAAGCTGCATAGATGCTTCCCTGTGTTTGGTGAATATGCTTTTGAGCTTAAGGGATTGTATTGCGGCGAACTAACGGATAATTTTGATGTATTACATTAATAAAAACGATGGGTGGTTAATTCAGCATGGATATTGATGCTTTGCGAGGCTTTCTCGCGTTTGTAGAAACCAGTAGCTTTACTCGTGCAGCGAAACAGATAAATCGCACCCAATCGGCATTCAGTGCGCAGATGCGCAAACTGGAAGAAGAGCTCAATGTGACTCTTTTCCAGAAAGAAGGCCGTAATCTCGTGCTGACCGAGGCTGGCTTAGCGCTGCGTTCTCATGCGGAGCAGTTGGTCGCCCTCCACAATACCGCCCTCAAGCAAGTAAAGCGTTACGAAGACAAACAACCTTTAAGACTCGGTTGCCCTGAAGACTACAATGACACTATTCTGCCAAAAGTGATTCGCCTGTTGCAGAAAGCAGAACCCACCTGTTCTATTCAAGTATTCAGCCTACCAAGCATTACGCTCAGAGAGTGGTTGGATGATGGTAGGCTTGATGCTGCAATTGTCACCCGAGCGCCTGACAGTGAAGAGGGCTATTGGCTGACCAGTGATGTGGGTGTATGGATAAGCAGCCCAGACTATGTGTTCGATAGCTCCAAGCCTGTTCCATTAGCCTTGTTTCAGACCGATTGTAAGTATCACGCAGCGGCAGTGAATGGCCTAACTAAACAGGGTACGCCTTATCAGTTGTTGGCGTGCAGTAATACCGCTTCGGCGCAACGTGCCATTGTTAAAGCGGGTTTAGCGATTGGCGCGATGGGTAAGCTGAGTGTGACTTCTGATTTGAACATTCTGGAAGATATGCCACCACTGCCTTCGGTGGATATTGTGCTGATCCTAGCGAGCAAACATCACCCAGTGTTAGATAAAGAAGTGCTTAACCAACTTGTGGAGTTGGAATCCAAGTAGATTTTTCTCGGTGAGGGTAATGTTGAGTGCGGAGTTAAAATAGATAGACCGAGAACATGGTATTTCGCGGAGGAAATGGTGGTTCTCGGCCTAGTTATTGTTAGACGTTGTTGGTCATTAAGAAAGCTTGAACTTACTCAGTTCGCCGTGTAAATCACCGGCTTTCACTGTCAGCTCATTACTGATTGCTACTGATGATGTCATGGTGTCCATCACTTCCACTGCTGTGTCATTGATGATCACGACATTGCGGTTAATCTCTTCTGACACAGAGCTTTGCTCTTCAGCCGCGGAAGCGATCTGATTGTTCATGTCATTAATCACTTCAATCGCTTGGTTGATTTCAGACAAGGCTTGATGTGCAGCTTCGGTTTCACTTTTTGTGTTGTTCGCTTGATTCTGGCTTTGCTCCATCAGTACCACAATAGATTGAGTCTCTTGTTCTAAGCGAGCCAACATAGAGCGAATCTCTTCTGTTGAACCTTGAGTTCGATTCGCTAGGTTACGAACCTCATCAGCAACCACTGCAAAGCCTCGACCAGCCTCACCTGCACGAGCTGCCTCAATCGCTGCATTCAGTGCAAGTAAGTTAGTTTGCTCTGCAATGCCACCAATCTCGCTCAAGATACCCTGAATAGCGGTGCTCGAATCGACTAAGTTCTGTGTTTGTTGCTGCGCATCGTTAACCTGCACAGCCAAGCTGTCTACAGCACTGGCGGCATTGTCCATGCGCGTCATACCATTGAGACTGTTGCTCTGCACTTGGCTTGCTGCTGCAGCTGCTTGAACCGCTGAGTTCGCCACTTCTTGCGCTGTTGCACTCATTTCATTGATAGCGGTGGCAAGTGAGTTCACTTCGTTAACTTGAGAATTCAGCTGGTCACGTGAAACTTCAGCACGAGCTTGGCCTTCTGTCGCGTTTTTATCCACTTGGTCAGCTGTTACCATTACGGTAAGTAGCATCTCTTGTATGCGAGATAGGAAGGTATTGAACCAGTGTGCAAGCTGAGCGGTTTCATCCTTACCTTTCACTTCAATGCGATAAGTTAAGTCACCTTCACCCTGTGCTGCATCTTTAAAGCGTTCCACTAAGTTGTTCAAAACCTTGCCCAAAGAGTTAGCAATGAATGCCATTGAGGCAATGCCTAGAAGAGCGGCGATGATTCCCGCCCACACACCTTTTTCAAGTGCTTTTGAATTCTGAGCATCACTCCACTCGGTGTAGTCATTGACGCTTTTGGCTAGGTGACTACTAGGAACAGACACCATGACTACCCATGGCGCATCACTGGTATCAATTGCGGTAATCGCGTACTCATCGCCGCCGAAAGTCACAAGACCGGCGCCTTCTCTGTTAGCGATAGACTGAATCTTTGACCATTCAGATTCCAGTTCAGAAGAGACTTTTTTACCCACCATATTTCCAGCTTGGCTGTTGGCCAGTGTAATGCCTTTCCATGAAGTGATTAGGATTTTTCCTTGGCCATCAAACAGGTTACGCGCAAGTAACTCACTTTGGCTTTGGAGTTCATGTAGAGACAAATCAAAGCCTAGCGAGCCGATGATTTTTCCGTCATGTTTGATTGGTTGGCTGATGGTGGTAATGAGCTCTTGTTTGCCGCGCACTGAATAAAAATACGGTTCCATCACAAACGTTTTACCCGTTTGATATGGCATTAAGTGCCAATCATCTTTGCGCTCACCGTTGCTGTTGAGATCGGTATTGCTAAAGCTTTCCATTGCGACAGCATCAAAGCTGTTCTGGTCATTGGGAGAGAAGAAAGGCGCAAGGTAGCCTTGACTGTTAAAACCTAACTCAGTGTTTGAGCTTAACTCGATGTTTGAGCCAGATTCGATATTCGAGTCTTGTTGGTTATCTGAAATCAGCGACGTATCTGAGCCATTTTCGCTGTTCACGTTGAGCTCGTTATTCAAGACAGACTGTTGTGACCATGTCTTATCTTCCCAAACCATGTAACCCGCAAATACAGCTTTGTTTTGGGCTTCCAGTGCCGCAGTAAACTGTTTCACGATAAGCTCTGCACTTGCGTCGGTTTCTGAACTTAATTCGATGATTGAGCGCACTTGCTTAAGGTTCGCTAATACGGGGTTAAGCTGGTTAGCGATGTTCAAACCTTGTTGAAGTGCCGTGTTTTGTAAATCCGTAGCGGTGGCCTCTGTCAGCTGCGTTTTTACTTTTTCAGTGACTTGTTTATTCACATCAGTAAATGCGTTGGTCGTCATTCCCATGGCGATTAACAGAGTGAAAGCCATAGCTCCGCCCGCACTCACCGCAATTCGCGTTCGTATACTGTTAAACATATTATCTCTCTAACCAAATAGTGGTAGTTTTTCAGAGATTTTAAACAAGATACGTGAATGGAAAATTCTAAATAATGAACACAATAAGAATAGGGTGATTAAAAATATAAATAGGATGGTATAACGCTCCGGATTATGTCTTTTAGAGAGGAGCTATAAGATAGGTGTATGGCTGTTTTTATTCTGTTATCTAATTGTATTTGTTGGTATTTTATACTTGATGCCGTTTTTAATTTTCTGGTAAATCAGGAGGTTGTAGTTTGAGGGTGTTCTGGATATATATTACTCATTATATGACATCAGTCACATTTTAATTTAATCCGAAGAGTGGAGTACCCACTTGAAAAGTATGTATTTATACTTTGCAGACTAAATTCAAGTAGCTGGGCCATTGATCATCTTCATTATTAAAGAATCCCCAAGCTCTTTAGCTTTCGATAAATGGTATTACGGCTGATGCCAAGTATGCGTGAAGTTTTGCTGATGTTGCCTTGGTTGGCTTGATAGGTTTGCAGCAAGGTTTCTTCCACGGTACTTCTTAAATCAGCATTTGGCTTACCTTCGATTATACCAGAAGCAGTAACCTGATGATGGCTATCTTGAGCTAAAGAGATAAGGTGTTGAGCAAGATGGTTCGGTACGTGCTCGAGTGTGAGTTGTGCTTCATCACTCGCGAGTAGGGCTGCGACCTTAAGTAAGTTATCTAATTCACGGATATTACCGGGCCATGAATAGGTGCACAGTAAGCTCATTAAGTGCGGGCAGATTGTCTGTTCGTCTTCGGCGTATTTACGATGAATGTGTTCGATTAGGGCGTGCTTGTCTTGTCGATGTTGCAGGCTTGGCAAGGTCAAGGCTAAGCCGTTTAGTCTGTAAAAGAGATCTTGTCGAAATTCCCCCGTAGCGACCAACTGTTCTAGGTTTTTATGCGTCGCGGCGATGATCTGACAATCGACTTGGTAGCTCTGATTCGAGCCAACAGGCACTACTGACTTATCTTGTAGAACATGCAGCAATCGACACTGAGCCTCCAATGGCATGTCGGCAATCTCATCTAGAAACAGAATTCCCTTATCTGCTTGGCGGATCTTACCTTGGAATCCTTTGTGGCTTGCGCCAGTAAAAGCGCCCGGCGCGTAGCCAAATAGTTCTGATTCGATAAGATCTTTCGGCAGCGCACCGCAATTTACTGCTACTAGGGGCGAAGATTTACGTTGGCTTTGTTTGTGTAGCGCCTTAACAAATTCGCCTTTGCCAACGCCCGTTTCTCCTAAGATTAATAGGCTGATCCCTTTGTCGATTACCTTGTTGGCTTGCTGCCAAGCATGTTCAATTTGTTGTTCGCCATGGTGCAGGTCGCACGATGCTGAAATGGAACGCGTGCGTTTTGCAGTTGGTTGTTTGAGGTGCTGTTTCTCAAACACAAAGGGCGTGTCTAATGAGGTTCGGTTGAACAGGGTATCTATGCATTCGCCGACGATCGAGGTTTGATCCAACAATTGAGAGGCGACTTGATTGTGCGCCACAACCTCACCAGCTTCATTGGCTATCACAATTCCTTGCCAGCCGCTGTGTAATAGAGATTTCTCACACGCGAGGTCGATTCGAGTGGTGCCTTGTGGGATATGACTCAGAAGTTGATTTTCTACAAGCTGAACCATATTTTGAACCAGTAGCTGCACCGAACTGTCGTGTTGCTGTTGCTCACTGGTGATGTCCAATACGCCAACCATTTTACCTTGATGATCAAACACCGGGCTTGCTGAACAACTGATAAATCGATGCTGGTGGATGAAGTGCTGTTCGCCAATGATGGATACGGGTTTTGCTTCAACAATCGCGGTGCCAATCGCGTTGGTGCCTTTAAGTTGTTCCTGCCAACACGCTCCTGAGCTGAGTGCAATTGACGTCAGCTTCTCTTTAAACCGCTCCTGCCCCCAACTTGCCAGAATCACCCCTTCAATGTCGGTCAGAATCAAACGACTGTCAGTGCGTGCAAACATCTGATTAAACAGAGGTAGGGCATTACGTTCTACTATTTGAATTAAGCTCGAAGATTGATGACGTCGCTGTTTAAGAATCGATTGTGGCAGGCGAATGTCTTCAGGAAGTCGTCTCTGTTTTAGACCCGCTTCTGTACTGCGGTGCCAAGAAGACGAAAGCCAATCTGAGGTGTTTGCTTGTTGAAGGTGCATGACTGTTCCATGTCGTAACAGTGAGGGTGTACCAATTTGGAACAGTTGAACACTGGTGTGGTTTCCATACGTCCGTTCAATGCCAACTCACTTTGGGTTGTAAACGTTTGGCAATCATAGTTTTACAATTTATTAACAACAAGTTTTGAAGTTCTGGCGTGTGATTTGCGTTGTTACTGTTGTGAAGAAAACACGAAGTATCAGTGTTTTAAACAGAAAGAATAAACATGGGCGTCTTGTCATGAGTCCTTTTCTCAGATAAGTCGCAACAAAAATAAGACAGCTCTCGCTCAATAACGAACAACATATCTAAGAAGGATCTAACTATGATTTACGCACAGCCGGGTAGTGATAACGCAGTGGTTAACTTTAAAGCGCAATACGATAATTTTATCGGTGGTGAGTGGGTGAAGCCTGTCAGCGGCGAGTATTTTGATAACACGTCTCCAGTGAATGGTCAGGTGTATTGCCAAGTGGCACGTTCAACAGAAGCGGACATTAGCTTAGCACTTGATGCCGCGCATTCTGCTCGTGCTAGTTGGGCTTCGACCAGTGTGACTGAGCGCTCTAACATCCTGCTTAAAATTGCTGACCGCATTGAAGCAAACCTAGAAGAGATCGCAGTCGCCGAGACATGGGAAAACGGCAAACCAGTGCGTGAAACCCTGGCGGCAGACATCCCGTTAGTTGTCGATCACTTCCGTTACTTTGCGGGTTGTATTCGAGCGCAAGAAGGCAGCGCAGCAGAGCTCGATTCAAACACTGCAAGCTACCACTTCCCAGAACCTATTGGTGTGGTGGGGCAGATCATTCCTTGGAACTTCCCGATTTTAATGGCGGCTTGGAAACTGGCGCCTGCACTGGCTGCGGGCTGTTGTGTGGTGATGAAACCTGCCGAGCAAACACCGACATCGATTTTGGTGATGATGGAGAAGATCGCTGATCTTCTGCCTGCAGGCGTGGTCAACATCGTGAATGGTTTTGGTAGCGAAGCGGGTCAAGCGTTAGCAACCAGCGATCGTTTGGCGAAGCTAGCGTTTACCGGTTCAACAGAGGTCGGCCACCATATTCTGAAATGCGCGGCTGAAAGCTTGATTCCGTCAACGGTTGAGCTTGGCGGTAAGTCTCCAAACATCTACTTCCCAGACATCTTTAACCATGAAGACGAATACCTTGATAAGTGTGTCGAAGGCATGCTGCTTGCGTTTTTCAACCAAGGTGAAGTGTGTACCTGTCCATCACGTGTGTTGATTCATGAATCGGTATATGACAAGTTCATCGCCAAGGTGGTCGAACGTGCTCAAACGATTAAACAAGGTAACCCGTTAGATACCGATACTCAGGTGGGTGCACAAGCTTCCAAAGAGCAGTTCGATAAGATCTTGAGCTACCTAGAAATCGGTCGTCAAGAGGGCGCGAAAGTGCTGACCGGTGGTGAAATAGCGCAGCAACCAGATGATCTCGGTAATGGCTATTACATTCAGCCAACCATGCTGGAAGGGCACAATAAGATGCGCGTATTCCAAGAAGAGATCTTCGGCCCTGTTATCGCGGTGACGACGTTTAAAGATGAAGCGGAAGCGTTAGAGATCGCTAACGATACCGAGTATGGCTTGGGTGCAGGCGTGTGGACGCGTGATGCAAACCTAGCGTATCGCATGGGTCGTAACATTGAAGCGGGGCGTATTTGGGTGAACTGTTACCACGCTTACCCAGCACATGCCGCGTTTGGTGGTTACAAAAAATCGGGCATTGGCCGTGAGACACACAAGATGATGCTCGATCACTACCAAAATACTAAGAACCTGTTGATCAGCTACGATACTAATCCGTTAGGCTTCTTCTAATACAGGTTCGTTCTAAAAGTATGAGAATGAATCATGGGTACAAGAATTACTAACAACGCAGTAGGCTTAATTAAGAAAAACAAAAGCTAGAAACCAAAACGCCCAATTCAATTGAGTTGGGCGTCTTTATGCTTGAATCGTTCTAGTTTTGCGAAAAGAAGATCTCGGGCTTGTGGGTTGGGCCTGAATTACCTTCTAGCTGAGTAAGCTCTAATCCTTGTTTTCCTATCAGAGAACCGACCAATTGGCGGTTAAACGGGTAACTGTCAGGGTTGTTAATATACTCTTCAACATCAACCCATTTAGCCTCTGCAATTTCATCGGTGTCTTGAATCGCAATCTCTTGGGTTTGAGCGATAAGGTGGCAAATAAAGTAGAGGTTCGATTTGCCAAATTGATACGGGTGTCTCGTCGCCATGCCAACCACAGAAATGAATGTGGCTTTGATACCAGTCTCTTCCAAGGTTTCACGAACCACCGATTCTTCAATGCCTTCACCCAACTCAATATGGCCGCCCGGTAATTTGTAGCCTGTCATACCGTGCTCTTTAATCATCAGCACTTGATTATGTTCGTTGGTGATCAATGCGCCTGCGCCCAAGGTGTGGGTCGGAATGAAAGGCACGAACTCGACAATTTCGGATTTGTGGATCAGCGTAATCTCGTCTTCTAGACAGTTGTGAAACACAAAGCCAAGTTCAGTCGCCACTGGAATAAGGTGCGAGAGTGAAATAGGCAAGCTAATCCAAATGATGCCTTTGTTATTCTGCTTTGAAAATTCGGTGATCTCGCTGAGTTCGGCATTGAAAGAGTCAGCATCGTGAGGGGCTGTTGCTGGGTCGATGATGATGCCGTTAAATTTGTCGAGCGTAAATTCCACGGGTGATCCTTTATTATTTTTGATTTATAGGGAGTCGAGCATAGGTGGAGCTTATAACATCTTAAGGGCTTATTACACCTGCATGGCATGTGAGATCTTCTTTGCTTGTAAAGCAGGGGGGATAGAAACAAAAACTGCGCTTGGAAGCCAAAGCGCAGTTTTAAAATAGGGTTTATTTGGATTCGACTCTAACGAATATAGTTTGCATCAACACTTACGTACCAGTGCTGAAGTTTGCCGTCAGATTTTTTGATCCACAAATCGTTGGTGTAGCTCTCGATCTTGCCGTTAACCGTTAAATTGAACGTGTTCTCATCGAACTCACCAAGCTTCACGAACTGGTCAGTCGTAATCAGAAACGGGTCCATGTCGTCCACGCCAACCACATCAGAAATCACATAGTAGTGATAAGTGAGCTGCTTGCTCGCATCATTCGGGTTGCTACGATATGCCACAAGCTTGAATGGTTCCGTTAATGGAACGTCGAGCGTTTGCTTGTCCATTGTTGCTGGAATCGGGATAAACAGCCAAGCGGTAAACAGACCGCTCAATAAAACCATCAGGAAGAAAAGAGTCTTAATTGCTTTCATAGCAACCTTCAAAATAGGTGATGTTGAAGACGCTATGGTAACAGGTTTGATTTGCTGATTGTAAGAGTATGAATAAGTGAAGGCACCACCTGTCTGTTAGGAAGTTTGAACGAATTGACACACTGTTCATAACTTTTTGTTTTAAATCTTGGTTCACTACTTTCTGCTAACACCCCTCGGTTTGGATTGATGAGTGTAAGTAAATAACAGGAACAAAGCCCACACCTCACGCTTTTGCAAGGTGTGGGCTAAATCGGTGTGACTACTTGTTCAGATAAGCTGCGTGGAACTCAATATGCTCATCAATAAAGCTAGAGATGAAGTAGTAGCTGTGGTCGTAACCTGGCTGCATACGTAGCTCTAAATCGGCATTGGTTACCTTAGCTGCCTCGACCAATTGCTCTGGCTTTAGCTGTTCAATTAGGAAATTGTCTGCTTCGCCTTGGTCTACCAACATTGGCAGCTTAGTGCCTTTGGTTTTTAGAAGCTCAGAGGCGTCGTACTGTTTCCATTCTTCAATATCTAAGCCTAAGTATTGGTTGAAGGCTTTTTGTCCCCAAGGGCATTGCATTGGGTTCGTTATTGGGCTGAATGCCGAGATAGAACGGTAGCTATCTTCGTTCTTGATGCCAATCGTTAGGGCACCGTGTCCGCCCATACTGTGGCCTGAAATTGACTTTACAGATGTCACAGGGAAGAAGGATTCAATCAGCGCAGGAAGCTCTGCCAGCACGTAATCGTACATGTGGTAATGGCTGTCCCATGGTGCTTGAGTGGCATTTACGTAGAAGCCTGCGCCTTGGCCTAAATCGTAGTTTTCATCGTCGGCAACACCTTCGCCACGTGGGCTTGTGTCTGGGGCAACAATGGCAATGCCTTGCTCAGCCGCGGCTTTGAATGCGCCGGCTTTTTGCATGAAGTTTTCATCGGTACAGGTTAAGCCTGATAACCAATACAAAACAGGAACTGGATTTTCTTTGCTTGCGTTAGGTGGCAAGAAAATCGCAAAACGCATGTTGCAGTCAAGCGTTGCAGAAAAGTGGGTGTATTGTTTGTGCCAACCACCAGCAACCTTTGCTTGGCTAATGTTTTCGATTGTCATCTATTGTGCTCCGTTAGGTTGATGGTTTGGGAGTAAATTTGTCTATATTGCATAAAGTTTCACCACCCACCGGGCAGGAGGTGGTGAAGACAGTTTCGCTCTGATGTTTAAGTCAGAACTGTGGCCTCGACACCTAAGTATCGAGACCAAGGAGAATTATCTGTCCATGTGTAGAACAGTACGGATAGATTCACCTTTGTGCATTAGGTCGAATGCGTCGTTTACTTCATCAAGGCTCATTGTGTGAGTGATGAACTCTTGAAGACCAAACTCACCTGCCATGTAACGGTTTACGATTTCTGGAAGCTCAGAGCGGCCTTTAACACCACCGAAAGCAGAACCACGCCATACACGACCAGTCACTAATTGGAATGGACGAGTTGCGATCTCTTGACCTGCACCCGCAACACCAATGATTACTGATTCGCCCCAACCTTTGTGACAGCATTCAAGAGCTTGACGCATCACGTTTACGTTACCGATACACTCGAAAGAGTACTCAACACCACCGTCTGTCATCTCAACGATAACGTCTTGGATTGGCTTGTCGAATTTAGTTGGGTTGATGCAGTCTGTCGCGCCAAGCTGTTTTGCTAGCTCGAATTTGCTCTCGTTGATATCAACACCGATGATGCGGTTAGCACCAGCCATGCGAGCACCAATGATTGCAGAAAGACCGATACCGCCTAGGCCGAATACAGCAACGTTGTCGCCTTTTTCAACTTTAGCTGTGTTCAGTACAGCGCCCATACCTGTAGTCACCCCACAACCTAGAAGACAAACTTCTTCAAGTGGTGCTTCTTTGCTTACTTTCGCTAGAGAGATTTCTGGAAGTACTGTGTACTCAGAGAAAGTAGAGCAACCCATGTAATGGAAGATTGTCTCGCCATTGATAGAGAAGCGGCTTGTACCATCTGGCATTAGGCCTTTACCTTGCGTTTCACGAACCGCTTGGCACAGGTTAGTTTTACCAGATTTACAGAACTTACATTCGCCACATTCTGCTGTGTAAAGTGGGATAACGTGGTCGCCAATCTCAACACTTGTAACGCCTTCGCCGATCATCTCAACGATACCGCCACCTTCGTGCCCAAGAATTGAAGGGAAGATACCTTCTGGATCGTCACCTGATAATGTGAATGCGTCAGTGTGACAAACACCAGTAGCAACGATGCGAACTAGAACCTCACCAGCTTTAGGAAGTTGTACATCAACTTCTTCCATTTTTAGTGGCTCGCCAGCTGCCCATGCAACCATTGCTTTTGATTTGATATGAGTTTGACCAGGTTTAATTTCGATTGTCATTGGATGTTTCCTATATATGTCAGTACAGCGGATAACCGTGCAATTAAATTCAACCCGTTAAGCGTAGTTGAGCTTAATTGTTTCCGCTCTCTCGTTTTGTTAGAGCTAGTATAGGTATGAGTGCATGTTTTGATAATCCCCTTAAATAGAAAATGATTATTACATACGCGTAATAATGCTTGGGTGAAGCTTAGGAAGCTGTGCTAGGTGATGGCTACCTTTTTGTAATGATCGGTTTGTTGTAGCCGGTTTGTAATTGCTGGACGTTACTCTACTTACGCTAGGTTACCAATCGAGGATTAGAAAGTTGCTAATCTACTTCAAGTTTCAATGCCCTTTGCACTTCTATGTTAATAGGGTATTCCAATTGAAGGTTTCACTTGAGGTCTATATGAAGAAAACACTTTTAACACTATTGTTGGTGTCTGTTTCTAGTTCAACACTTGCCAATGGCTTTTACGTTGGTGCAGCTTATTCGCAGCTAGGACACGGTAAGGTGAGTTATTCTGAACAAGTGAGTAGCGATAATGGCTTTGCTGCCAGTGCTGGGTATGACTTAGATCTAGGTAGTGTGTTTACTTTGGCTGCAGAACTTGAGTATAAAGATTTGGGTGGCGTGGTTGAAAGAGAACCTTTGGGTATGGGTAGTTACGCTCAAGTTGACCTATCTGCAACTTCTATTGGCATCAATGTGATTCCTAAATTCTACATCAATGATAATCTTTATATTCTTGGCAAAATGGGCCTACATAATGTCAGTTATACCGCTAAAATAACGTCAAACGTGACGAACCAATTTGACCGTATAATTGAAGAGTCAGCTGTTGAACTAGGGTTTGGCGGAGGCTTGGGTTATCACTTTGGTCCATTGACTGCGCAATTAAGTATGCGAATAAAAAAGTATTGCTGACCATCGAGACAAAACACAATGAAGTTTGCATGATGGTTGAAGATGACGGAGAAGGTATTCCAAAAGACAGGCGAGAAGAGGTTTTTGTACCTTTCTCGCGGTTGGATCAAAGCCGAACCTCAAAGACCGGCGGTTTTGGATTAGGGCTCGCTATTACTCAAGCTGCGGTTAACCGCTCTGGTTGGTGCATTGAAGTAGAAGAGAGCCGTTTTTTTGGTGCTCAGTTTGATTTTCGTATCCCATATCAAGGTCAATTAGAGGTTATACCAATCGTAGTAAATAACTGGTCACCCTAGCTTGTTAAAAACCTCGATAACTTCGTTAGAATTTTTGATTGTAGAATAACTACTTATCCAAAAATTCCGCCTTGTTCTCAAGCTTTTTTTCCTACGCTATGTTTGATCACTTACTTACTGTGATTGGTATTACTAATTTATAACGGACGGATTTGATTTAAGTCTTAGTTTGTCTCAAAGGCCCTTCATATCTTTAGCTATAGTATTCGCCGTATATTGAGGGGCTGCAGCTGACTTCAAACTCTATTGAGTCAGAACTCAGGCACATAGATACTGGTTTTTTAAATAGAACCTAATTGATTGTTCTCCATACTTTGGCCGTTTCTTGAAAAACTAGCGTAAATGTATAGTCGTAATTGACGCCTGGAGGGGAATTGATGGAGCCATCGGTTGGGTTATCAATGATCTGCCCTGCTGTGTAATTGTTGTTGCTGTCGTATGTACAATTACAGTTTTCGAACAGTAAGAGGTACTCGGTCCCAGAAGTTAGATTTTTTGTCGTTAAGCTGATTTCATTCCAGCCACCATTGATATTTACATTTGAAGCTAAAGACTCAATCGCTGCTAAATCTCCCATCGGTGCTATTGAAATGTTAATTGTACTTGCAGAGCTCGCCATAAGCTTTATTGCTGAGAGCGTAGCGTTCTTATCTAATGTGAACGTTTGAGCGAAATTGATTGAATTACTAGCGCTCATGTTCCCACTGCTTGAGGTACCAATCGATTGTTCGTTCGTACTTATTAGTAATTGCAGTGCAGATATGCCTGCATTGAAAACCAACGTACCATCTGGTGTCGCATCCTTATCCACACTATCGAGCTCGGATTGAGTAAAGTAGTTCACTAAAGCCGCGGCATCGTCGCCTTTCAAGCCCTGTGGGCCGGTATCGCCTTTAGGGCCTTGTGCGCCACTTTCACCTTGTAAGCCCTGCGGGCCGGTATCGCCTTTAGGGCCTTGCGCGCCAGTTGCACCTTGTAAGCCTTG
>NZ_JBFRQW010000004.1:53037-65767 GCF_041472735.1 Vibrio sp. 10N.261.46.E11 | reverse complement strand
TTCGCCTTGTATACCTTGTGCCCCCGTTTCACCTTTTAAACCTGCTATATCGCCAACCCATTTACCATCTTGATCGATAACAATGTCACCATTAATTTTAAGCTCAGATAAGTTAGCAATGCCGACTACTGAGCTAGCCATTTCCGCATGATAGGATCGTGGCATGGTATATAATTTTAATTTTGGAGACATTTCTCCATCGTTATCGATATTGATCCCCAAGTACAAATCTGCATTTGCGAAAATAGATGCATCAATCGACAAATCTTCACCGAGGGTGACGCTATAGTTACCATCAATAAATTGGATTGTTTTTTCATTTTTCCAGAGTAGTTGACCATCACTTTTATAGATAGAGAAAACAACTGGCAACGTAGCATCAATCGTTGTTTGACTGTTTGCATCGTACAGAACACCATTGTGATTAAACTCCGCTGCATATGTGGAGCAAGAAATAAATAAAGCGGCGAGTAGGATATTAATATTTTTCATGATAGATCCTATTGGAGTTATTTAACTCTAACTTGGTAATTTACGGAGCTGAGTTCAGCGGTAGGCTTTTCGGAACTTGCGATACTGACAAGTTTAAATAAAGGAGAGCTAGCAACTTGTTTAGGTGGTTCGAAACCTTGTTCATTTTTTGGAACAGAATAAACGGCTTCTGGTGATGGTGTGCCTTGTGTCTGTCCTTCAGTTGGTGAAGAGCCATTTTGCGTCTGTTCTGGGTCTGAACACCCTACTAGAGCCAGGCAAGTGAAAATGTAACTGACGACAATTCTCATAGTGTTTTCCATAACTTTTTCTGGATGACGCATAAATAGAATATGTTATCCAGTACTGTGAATTCCTAAGGTTCACGAGATGCAGTTCACTTTCACGAATCGCGTTATTACGGCTGAAGAGTTTTTAAGCTAGTCAGGCGATACTGTTCTCGTTAACTATTAACATACTTAAGTAAGAAACTTCGTTCTATTACACATTATTACAAGGCGTAAGATCCGAAAGACGAATGAGGGAAAAAGGAAGCGTTTAATCTAGGCTAAATTTAATGTACTTGAGAGGCTGTAAGGCAAGTTTTTGATCACTATAATTTGAAATGAAGTAAGTAAACCAACAGGTGCTATGTTGGTTTACTTAGGGGCTGCTGGTTTAGTCATGGGGCTGCTGGCTTAGTTATGAGGTTTACGAGGCCAGCGGGTTATGCGGCAAGGTTTCTCGAATCTACTTCTAACTTACTGCCTTTAATGATTTGATAATCTTTTATCGCTAACCTAATTCTGCCACGCTTTCTTTCGATAAGATTGGGTACTAAAACACCTTCTGGTTCCAATAACTCCGAAAGTTGCTTACGCGCTCTATATATTTGAATATTAATATGAGTTTCTGCAAGCCCCAGGTCTTTCGTTAGTTGCTCTATTGTTCGCCAACCTTGCATGGGCTCGGCGACATTGTTTTTTAGATCTTCTGCTTTATATCGTGCTAGCAACGCAGTCAAATAATGGTGACTTCGAGCCTGACAGTCGATCGACCTTTGTTCATCTCTGATGGTGAGTTCTGTCAGTTCTTCATCGAGACTGATATTGAAGATATAGCAAAGATTACTGGTTGGTTGTTTTGCAAGACACATTGTTTCTGTGTCTTCAGCCTCAACACTTTTGAATAATTGCCAGGTCTTTTCTGAAAATTTAATCTGTTCACCATCATTTAAGCTGCTGCACAAGTTATTCTCAAAGTGCTCACATTGCCATTCCTGTTTAGCCTGATCATAAAAGACGACTAACTCTGGCGATGTGTCGTTGGGCAAGAAATGATAATGCTCTAGATATATAGGCTTTAGGTCAGGTTCTATGTAAACTTCTTGCTGTGTTGGCAATAAAACGTCTTTTGGAGGCTCAAGACTTTCGATGACGAAAGGGTCTGTTTGCGAACTAGAGAACAAAATTTGATCATTGACGTTGAGTAATTGAGGTCGATTGGGTTCTATCATCTGCCCATTTATTCGCACTCCATTCTGACTGACATCACGGATAAACCAGTGTTTCTGAAACTCTATGATAGCGTGTATTCGAGAAACGTCCGGTAAATTAATAGTGGTGTTGACGGATGATGAAAGCCGGCCAAACTGGTGGAACGCTTTAAGGTGTATCGGGTTTGTAAATCGTTGATTACTTAAATAAGCCATGAGTTTTCTCTCTATTTATGAAACTTTAGATGACGTTGTCTTTAAATAGTATAGCTGTTGGCATAGTGCAGTGTTTCCTCAATAATTAATTCGTCTAGCATTTCGAGTTGCTGTTGGTAACCATTAATACTCTGAGTCAGGTTTTCCATTGCTTGGGTAAGGACACTTTCAACTTGTTCTTTCGTGTCTTCGTTTGTTTGCCATTGGTTTTGGATGTGTGTTATCTCGTCAGTTTGTTCGTTGGAAGTCCAAAGTGATGTCAGCTTCCAACCTGTTTCACGAGCGAGTGGGGGGAAAATAGTATTTGATAACTCGATGAATTTTTTCTCTTGTTCACGTTTGATCTTTAAGGTCGCGATAAGATTTAGGGCATTTACGTAGTTCATTAGTGACTTCCTGATTGCAGATGAAATTGATAGTCCTGGATAGCGGCGCGTTCTAGCTCGCTATAGGACGAAAAGCCAAGTATTGGCCAAAGGTCGTTTGGGTTTTGCGTAAGGCTATTTGGATGTTTGGTTGAAAAAAACCAGTTCCATAACTGTTCTTCATTGATATTGAGGTCAGACAGAGACAGTAAAGGGGTATCGCGTTTAAATGTTATCCGAGATTGGTAGTCGGAATAGCGCTGATTGAGCTTCAACAGATCGATAAGCTCTTCGTCAAAATGCTGGTGGTTTCCACTTAGCCAAGCGAGCAGAGATTCATGGGAAACAAGCGCGTCAAAGTCGTGATTGCTGACTTGTTGTGAGGTTAACCAGTCAGCCAAGTGCTTAAAATCTAAGGCTTGGTCTGTATAGGCCGATTGTCTAAGAGCCATTTCAAGTAAGGCATTTTGTTTATGCTCACCCGAAATGCTTGGATTATGGGAAGATGCGGTTCTCAATGCGCTTTTTCGGGAAATTGCCTGTTGTTTTAACTCCCAAAAGCAACCATCGATCTTGAGTTCTCGATGTAGTTCCTCACTCGTTATTGAATGGGTTGAGAGTTTTCTTTGGTAGTTCAATTGAGAAACTAACCGCTCCCAGGCATCTGTTGGCTTAAAGTGATGCCTAACTTCTGGTGAGAGTGGGAGCAACAGCTTTGGGTACTCAGCAAGTTTTTTTAGAAGAGTAACAGCATCACATTTTTTTATATCTATGTAATTGTTTTCTGTAAACCTACGTAATGATTGAGCCCTATCGTCCCCAAATAAATCCAGAGCATATTCATAAAGCTTAGATAACGTTCGCTTCGGGTAGTGAGGCTGTTTTAATGCCTCTATAATTAGCGCTGACTCTTGTTGGTTTATTATCTGACTCTCGATGGCGTGCTCTAGGGTTGCACGAATGTTCACCATAGGGATCGAGACGTGTGGGTACCCCAGTTCTGCGGGCCCATGAACCAGAGCGACCTCGTCATCGTCTTCCAAAACTCCGTTTATGTAGTCTTCGAAGACTCGACCAGAACCTTGCATCCCAAAGTGGGCTAGCTCGGCTGCTCTTAGAGCTCCCATGCTCGAGCAACCATATACTTTGATGCCTAAAGATAAGGCATAGAGTATTTCTTTGTGCCAGACAGCAGGAACACTTTCGAAGTAACCGTCAATTAAAACGATCACATTCGGTTGGTCGTATGTGGCTAAATAAATGTCTCCTTGCTTGGCGGGGGGCCGACAGTCTGCATTTATAATACGCTTAATGTTAGTCGTAGAGAGGGTCGGGCCGGAAAACACAATGATGTTCATGCTAATTCTCCCGCAGCTAACGAGCCTTTGACAGCTAAAGCTCGCGCTCCCATCTTGTAACCTGGTAACTCTTCAATACCTTCTAATCCAGGAACAATGACACGTACAACAGGGATACGAAATTCACTTTTTTCTAGGTTTACGAAGGCAGCCTGAGTAAGACCGACCTTATTTAGCTTGCTTAAAATGAGTTCAATGTCTTTCGTAAAGCACGTATTGTTCCAAGAGTGGATATCTTTAAAATTTCTTAGCAAACAAGGTTTCATGTTAATTGTTTGCTCCTTCTGCTTGGAATTTAGGCTTAGGTACGCGTTGGCATCGATATCATCTCTCGAACCCGAAATCATGGTTAGACGCGTCTGCGCCGCTTCTGTTAACGCTCTTAACAGGCTGATGGCCTTGCATGGGTGAGTGCCTGAACCGAAAGCTGGATAAGAAGGGCCTTGCCCTTGTGAGTCAGAGATGATTCGGCAGAAGAAACTCGCGAGTTCAATATCTGACGTGATATCCCAAACTTGAACGTCAATACCAGCCAAACGGTATTGTTCGATAATTGCCAGGCAATCCTCATCATCAACGGTATTGAGATCTAGTTGGTTAGTGTGCGGGTCACTTAGGTGTCGTTGCTTTATTCTCCACAATGCTAAGGCATCGCGTTCGATCGTTTCACAGAGCCCGTGTACTATCGCTTCCTCTGTGCTATTGCCGGAAGCCAAACCGTTTGAACTCATAATAAAAGCGCCACTGCCAGTAGGTAATGGAAGCGTATAGTTACAATGAACGACCTCATAAGGGACATACATAGATTGTTGAGTAAACAGCTCAGTTCCTTCCACCCACAGACGTTGTTCATGTTCTGAGAATTGACTAAACGCCAACTTGGGCAAAGCTTCGATATTTAGAACTAAACACTTTTTCGAAAGATGATGAAAATTTGCTAGCTTAAGTGGAAGTTCGATGTGCTCAGCGTGGTAAGTTTCTATTGCTTCCATAGCGCCAGATACTTTTGCTGACATCAAGTCCACCCCTTTTCCTTGAGCGACAGAAATTGCATAGGAGTCAGGACGGCAGACAGTGACGACTGGAATTCCGATACGATCCAGCCCAGTGATGTTTGCTACGCGGGTTATTCCCATCTCTTTAAAGTAAGGAGATATTCTTTTGAAAGTGGTCTCGGGAGAGCACTGGCGATGCGTTCCTTTTAGGTGTTTTTTCTGAGGCATTAATGGTCCTTCAATGACAAAGAGTCGGAGCCAAATGTCCTATTTGGCTCCTTAGCAATTATTCGAATAAAGCAATTACTCGAATAAAGCAATTACTTAAATAAAAGCAATACTCGAACAAAAATAATTATTCGAACAAAACAGTAACTCGCTTCTTATTTAAGGAAGCTCTGCAAGTTTGCAACAGTGCAAACGGTTCCCACGAGTAAGCTTTCTTCCTGCAAATCTTTCGGGTTCACCGCTCCGACTTGTACACCGGCATCACGATAGTATCGAGCTAGTGACTGGGCTGTTAGTGTATTGCTGTTCTGTTTAATAGAGTCTAAATGAGGAACTAAGTCATCTTGGTGTCGATGAATGCTGGCTTTTAACTCATTAAGCGTCTCTTGTAACTCATTGAGGTTCTCATTTGCACCTTCTTCTAGGTTCAAAGCCTCTAGCTGGTCTAGGTCACTTACGCTGAGGTAGTGAACATGATAGGGATAAAACTGATTATCATCTCGGACTAATAAAGGATTGACGTAAGAAACAATATAGATATTTTCAGATACAGGTTCTTTGAGTTGCTTTAGCGCTGATAATGGAATGTGGTCGTTAACAAAACTCGCGACAGGTGCGCTAGAGTTCAACTCAAGTTTACTAATAGGGGAGTCTCTGCCAACGTCCTGTTGGGAGGATTTGTGTAGGGGGGCACGTAGCCTATTGAGCTGCAAAAGACGAAGGTCGAGTAGATATCCAGGTTTTAAATCTGACATATTAATATCAGGCGGACACTGTGCATTGTCTAGGTTCCACGGCACAATTTTAGTCAACGCAGGCCCCATAATATTGATTTGTTGCAGCTTTTGATCTTCCTTTTGAGCCCCAAAAAAGAAGTGATAATCGGTTGAGCTGTAGCACCATTCAATGCGTTTTACCGACTCTGAAGTATAGTCTTCATGATTGATGAGTGTCGCCTGTTGGCCATTTTGTCTGATCACATAAATATCTTGTGAACGCAGAGTCAGTTGACCTTTCTCATCAATGTAAGGGCTCAGTTCTTTTTGAAGTTCTTCTATGGATTGGTTGTTCATATTCTGTCCTTTTAATTATAAATAACCTAGCGCTTGTGCATTTCTCAATGCTTCAAGTATCAGTTGCTGACGATGTTCGTCGTTGTGCCTTTCATTCATTACTTCCTTGAGTGGGCAAACGACGGGGTGGGGAAGTGCGTGCTGGCTGATGTCCAGCAATGTTATAGCGATTTCGATGGTGCGCTCTTGAACGCTATCTGTTATTGCGTCTGACGGTATAAGCGTTAATAGCTCGAGTTCTACGAGTAAAGCTAACCATTGAAGTGGGAATGGAAACTCGTTCGATAGCGCTTTCCAAATATTATTGCTCTTTTGGATGAGAGCTTGGCTGTGAGAAACATCGCCTTGTCTGCAAGCAAGCCAAGATTCATTTGCACAAGCAATAGCAACGTAGTCATCCATCCCAGAGTTTTTTGCGTAGGATAAGGCTTGATCCAAATAACGACGTGTATTCTCAATATCACCTTGCAGTCTAAAAAGTACGGTTAGATAGGCGAGGCAACGGGTTTTAAGTGTTGCATCGGCTTTCTCATTGGCGCTTTTCAACGCCGCTAAAAGGTGGTTTTCTGCTTCCGTATACTGTTGACTAAATAAGTACGTAAATCCTAAGCTAAACAAGCTGTGTGTTTGCAGTTGATGATCGTCAGTTTCTAACGATGTGTTGTAGGCTGTTTGAGCTAAACTGATCTGATTTTTAGTTAGATTGTAACGAGTTCTTCGCAATTCAAATTGTAGCTTTGCATCGTAAAACTGTGCTTGTGAATGTGGATCCGTAAAGTGCTCAAGACACGCTTCAATACTGCAAATTATGCTGCTCATGTTAGGCAATTCGTTACGCCAGTAATGGATATACAATTTAGATAGTTGGACCGTTAACCATGTGTTATACCAACGTGAATCCTTAACCATATGGCTGTTTAACAGAGCTTCTGCCCGGTTATAGCTACCTAGAGCCTTTTCATGTAAATGATGAGTTTCTAGAGATTTACCGTATTTAACGTACAAAATGACGCTGGTTAAAATATCCCCCGCCTTATTTTCATTAAGAGCTTCTAGGTAATAAGAGCGTGCTTCGTCGTGTTTCGCTAAACGGGTCAAGTTATCACCAAGCCCGATAAGAGCAGAGAGTTTGTCAGGATTGGCTCCGTCATTTTTATCAACAAGCAACGATATGTTTAGCGACTTTTCATAATGTCGAATCGCATCGTCTACTATGGAAGCTTTAGCAGCTTGCTCTCCCGCTTTCAAATAGTAGGCCGTCGCTCGTACCGGTGTGTGTGTGTTTGACCAATGATCGCCAATTACTGCTGGGGGATAGTCTGTCCCCTCTTGGTTTTCCATGGCCATTGCGAGTTGCTGGTGAGTGATGTGTTGTGTTGTCGAACTTTCGTAGATGGCATCGCGTATTAGCGCGTGCTTGAATTGATATAGGTTGCCTTCCACACTGCGTTGTTTAAAAACAATATTGCTACGCTGCAGCTCATCTAGGTCAGCTTGGATCTGCCCTATGTTCTTGTCTGAAGCTTGTAGAATTAATGCTTCGCCGAATGTTCGTCCTATAGCGGCTGCTAGTTGGGCGGTATCTTTAGCGAAAGTTAGAGCATTGAGTTTCTGTTGAAGGGTGCCTCTGAGGTTTTCCGGTACTTGTGATTCAGGCTCGGTGACGGTGAAGTCAATACAGCCATTCAGTTTTGTAACCAGGTTGTTTTTCTGTGCATGAAACACCAACTCCTCAAGAAAGAGTGGGTTTCCGTCGCTTCTGGTTGTGAATAATTGCTTCACTTGCTCGCTAACGGCTACGTGATCGAATAAGTGTTCAATCAATTGGTGGCACTCTTCCTGCGTTAGAGATGAAAGTTCAACCTCGTAAGCTTTGGTCGATTTTAGTGTTTTAGGAAGAGGTGTGCGTGAGCTGTTCAGCCAGCGAACGTTTTGGATATTGTGAACTGCTTTTTCAATCAGATAGTGAATAAATTCTAACGTAGTAGCATCAGACCAATGGACATCCTCACAAATAAACAGGCATGAGTCGTGATCGGTTGTGGATCCGTTGCAAATCAAAGACAGAAGGTGATACATGGTTAAAAAGAGATATGACTTCTGTTGGCTAAGAGAAAGGGTTGATATTGCTTGTTGGAATTCTTTTTCACTTTGATGAGACAGTTTTGAATAAGGTTGTAACCAAGCCCAGAGAATGGCTGAGCCTCTTTCTCTTTCTAGCGATGAGAGGGGCAGTGAATCTATTGCCGTTTTGTAGTTATACTCGGCATGTTGACCATTGAGCTCGAAGTACGTAGAAAAAAAGTTGAGCAGGGGGAACAGAGCATTTGTTTGAAACTCAGGTAAACACTGCAGAGAAAACGAACGGGTGCTGTTTAAGCGCTCTTTTAGTTCGAGAAGTAAACGAGACTTACCGATCCCAGCTTCACCGTAAATATGAAAGAGGCGATGTTGGCAGTGGGGCTGGTTTAAACGAAAAAGTTGTTCGAGGGTTATTTGACGACCCACAATAGTGCTGTGTGATTGTGTTTTACGCAGAAATGAGAAAGCTTCAGACAAACGCTCTCCTTTAAGACGATACCCACAAGGTGCCGCGCATGTTGAATCATGGGTAATGGGCTCAAACAAAAGCTGATGGCTCAGCATCTCCCTAAATTGAGGCGAACAGGTGATTTCGCCGGGATGACTATTTCGAGCAAGACTCATCGCTTCGGCTGAAACTCGCCCTTCAGGGATAGCACCATCCATGCTTCGCATCATCCCTTTAGACAAGCCGATTCTAAGTTCGAATTTGAGATTATGCTGTTCTAAGAGTGATGTTTGTTTAGCGTGGAGGTTGCTCCAAATATCGAGCGCTGCTCTGGCGCTGAGTCGGCTATCGTTGTCACTGACCACGGGGTAGCCGAAATAAAATAGCGTAGTATCACCAACGGTAGCTACATGAGTTGCCCCAAAACGAAGTGCGATATCGACACATTGACTGTGATGATCTGATAAAAGCATTTCCGCTATATCTTGCTTGTCGAGTGTCGACTCGCTAGAACCTGTCGTATCTTCAGAAAGAATCAAGCACAGAGCTGTGATTTGCTTTCTCTCCGTGAATTTTGAGTAGTAAGAGGATGATAGTTCCCCTGTTTGTGTCATTGATTCTTGGGTAAATTCTGACGCCTCTGTCGAGACCGAGTGAGAAGCCTTTGGTGCTATGTCGGAAAAATTAAATCGACGAAATTCACGATATAATTCAACGGTGTTACCTGGGCGATCTTGTGCTTTCTTATGAAGTACACGACGAAAAAAATGTGCCGAATGATGTCCCGCGAGGAGGCCTAGCGGGATATTTGCAGCGCTGAGTTGATGATAAAAAATGGATGCAGCACTGTTGCCTTTTATTGCAGGAACACCGGTAAGACACTCTAAAAAAACCAGTCCCCAGGAATAAACGTCAGTTTGAGGTAAAGATGGCTCACCTCTTAATTGTTCTGGGGCACTGTATTTAGGGGTTCCTAAGGTTTCATCATTTAATGTTAATGTTTGGAAATCCGATGTTTTCCCATCACTTTTTAGTGTACTGATCCCAAAATCAAGGATTTTAATGTGTTGTTTCGCCCCTACATTGAAGAGCATTATGTTAGCTGGCTTTATATCTCGATGAATGATACCGAGTTCGTGAGCATGAGCGAGAGCATCCAGTACTGAGGCCATTATCTCTGCGGACTCTGACGGTGTTATTTGGCCATGAGAAGCCAAATAATCCTTCAGTGTTACGCCATCGACAAATTCGTATACGGCGTACAAGATGTAATCACCCTGCTGACCCTTGTCCAGCAGTGATACGATGTTAGGGTGGTTTAAACGACGAACTAAATCACACTCTCGTTTGAAGCGAGCGATTTTTTTTTGTCTTTTCTGAGGGCATTCAGTTTCTGTTAGTGTAAGAAACTTTATCGCGACGATTTTTTGAGTGTTGAGTTGCACCGCTTTATAGACTTTTCCGAACCCACCTTCGCCTATCTGTTCAAGCAATGTGTAATGTTTGGAGTGAAACTGTGCTTCAATTGTGTCCGCGGTTTTTTCTTTTAAGGCCATTTACCTACTCTTGAGATCCATCTCGAGGAACATAAGTCTAGTACTTAAGGAGTGGTAGTGATAGCGATTGTTATTAACTTTCAATGATTCAACGTGATTCATAAGGTAAGGTTTGTGTTTTCGTGACTTAGATTGTATTTTCGCGACTTAGATTGCGTGTTTTCTAGGTTTCTATGAGGGCTTTTACTTACGTGTAAATTGTTAGGTCAGTAAATAGGCCTCCCAGATTGATTGAACGTATTTGTCGACAGTAACAACAGTATTAACCATATCAACAGTATCAAATATATTCTGGGTAGCCTTTTTGTAGTCCGAAGAGCTTTAGAACGTTAATAGATCGTTTTTCTTGACCTAAAGTGGTTATAACCTGTTTCTGGCGGCGAATTTAGTGGGAGTTTCTGATATGGAGCGCTGTACTTTTCTTTCGTTTTTATTAAGCATTGGTAATGCTGTTGGAAATATTCACGCGTTGGGATGGAGCTGTCTTTAAAGCTAATAAATGCCCCTTTAGTCCCACATACGTCAGTATCTCTACATACTTCCATCCAATCCAAAGCGCGATTTACATAATTATAGACAGGGTTATGCTGGCCTTGTTCGACTTCATAAACCTTTTCGTTCCACCAGGTTTGATATTGGATAGTGTATTGAGACGTTGTATAGGGAAAAGCGACTCGTTTGCTGGCTTTTTCGTTCGTGTCGTTAGCATAGAATGGCCCTGAAATTGCGCCTAGAGTCACGTAGCTGAACAACCCCAATGACTCACTCTCTTTACAAATGAGTGTTGAAGTTAAAGATCGGATCAACTGCTCTTTGCCAACGTCGCTCAACCCTTGGTGTGATACGACCTTCGAGGTGATTTTGTGTGGAGCAGGGGAGTCAAAATCAGGAGCAAACGGCTTACTTTTATCTGCAGCTGAAGATAGACGCCTTACATCATACAATGAGTTTCTTGCCCAATGTCCCATTAATGCAGAATCATAGTAATGCTTGCTGTCAGTACCCGTGATTTTAAGCTTTCCTAAAGAGAAGTATTGTTGTACAAAATCTCTAAGTTCCTCTTCGCTACCGTCCCAGTAACCATACATGATGCATGGGTGCTGAAGTTCTTTAAAACATTTCTTTTCAGTAGTCGATGTAGAGGAAATAGCATTGATTTTTAGGTTCGTTCCAACCAATTCTATCGTGTTCTCATCATTAATTGCCGTTTCCCATTGCTCTAAAACACGGAAAGTGGAGTTGTGCCCAGTATTGGCTTCTTTTGTGTTCCAGTGCAGTTCAAAGCGATGAATTTCATCTGGGATCTCGAAGGCACGAACAGTGAACTCCAATACAATGCCGTAGCTCAACGCACCACCACCACGAAGTGCCCACAGGAGATCTGAATTGTGCTCATCGTTAACCACGATAACCTCACCATTCTCTAATAAGACTCTTGCTGCAATTAAAGATTCACAACACATGCCATGTAAGCGAGTCCAAGGGCCCCATCCCCCACCTTGAATGTAACCTGCTAAGCCAACCGTTGCACAAGTTCCATGAGGTATGGTCAATGCCGGGCGCGAATCATTTTCGGTGTCGGCCAAAATAGGGATAAGTTGGTAGAAGCGATAGCCAGCACCAATATAGGCTACGTAACCTTGAGAGTCTTGCTTTACGTCCAGTGTTTTTAGTCCGCTGAGATCGAGCAGCACAACATCATTTCCAGTGCATTCACCTTCGTGATCATGCCCGCCAGATCGTACTTTTACCGGTAAGTTAAATTTAACGGCCAACTGATAAGCGGTGACGACGTCTGACTCACTTTGACACATAACAATCACGGACGGGTAAGCAACAAAACGTGTATTAAAAATAAGTGTTTGGGCTTGATACTGGCTAAGCCCTGGACTTTGGGAGGGGCGAGAGCGATGTGAAACCAAAATCTGTCTTTTATCAACACCAAGTTGGGACAATTCATAGTAATAACGCGCAGCATTGTTTTTGTATATTGCCATGAGGCGCTGTGCTTCTAATAACTGTTCGTGAGGTGTGTCTGATAGCTCGAATTGTGTGTTGATATCGTTCATGACAGTTCCTTATTTGAAGAATGCAGCGACCCTTTGATTGGGTATTGGTCAATGCTTTGCCCTAGCAGCGCTATTGGGAAAGAGCGCCCCATTGGTGTTAAGTCACGTTTAATCAAGCCTTGGCTATCTAAACCGACTTGAACTAAGGTCGGCCTAGTCGATACCGTAGATATATGGTTGAAGAAATGTTCTAAATCCTCTTTGTTAACGTTCATTTCAACACTACTGCTCGTAGCCCCGACACCGCTTATTGCAGCATCATCACCCAAAGCCGCTATATCAAGACCGTCACTCATTTTGATTCCATTCATACTTTTAAAGGTGATTAAAAATGTACAGGAGAAGCTGTTTCATTCAATTACACGGTATTACAC
>NZ_JBFRQW010000004.1:36574-52341 GCF_041472735.1 Vibrio sp. 10N.261.46.E11 | reverse complement strand
GTGTAATACCGTGTAATTGAGCGGAGCATTGTTAGGCACTAGATTCGTCGGAAACAAAATCTATTTCGTAAACATGGCTGAAAAGGGTGGGGGGGATAGAGCTCTTCGGTTTATGGAAGGGAAGGAGATTTTGTGTAACGGTTTAACATTAAGGAGCTTCAAATGCGTATAAATAAATGGATGTGTAAGCTGGCACCGATAGCTGTAATAATTGGTGTGTTTTCATCAGGCAGTGCCACGGCTAGCTGCAGTACGGACCCTTTCATAGGTTCTGTGTGTGTAACAGCAGCAGATTTTTGCCCTGCTCCGTATTATATGAAAGCGGAAGGTCAATATTTGCCAATCAGTGAATGGCAAGCGCTGTATTCCTTATTGGGTACAAACTTTGGTGGCGATGCTAGAACCAACTTCCAGCTGCCAGATATGCGTGGCCGCACCGCAATAGGTCAAGGGTTTGGGCCTGGTTTGAGAGCTGTAGCATTAGCTCAACGTGGTGGTGAGGATTTCATTAGACTAACCCAGAGTCATCTGCCGCCTCACAGGCATACGGTCGGGAGTGGTGTCCGAGTTAATGCGAGTAATGTCAATATTGACGTTGCTGTGGAAGTACCACTTTCTACCAGTTCAGGAACCAGTCATAAGGTACCGGCGAGTGGCGCTACATTTTTAAACACGGTAGGAAAAGATAACTTCGGTGACAATGACGAAGTGAAGATCTATGGAAGCGCTGGAACCTCGGGAGCGCATTTAGTCGGAACGGGGAAGTCTGAGGTGCAGTTTGGTAATAATATTTTCGTGGAAGGTGAGGTGGAGTCTACGGGGGAGGGGGAGGAGTTTGAAAACAGACAGCCTTTTGTCGGGCTTACCCACTGTATTGCAGTGAATGGTACTTATCCCTCTAGGTATTAAATTCCTCTGTAAGGGAATTGTGGTGCTTGAGTAAGGATAAGCTTCTCAACGTGCACAGGCCTTACGAAACGACAGAATCGCTTGGTGATCACAGGTGAGTTACTAGGATCTTTAACTCATCTTTGCCCCATTGTTTTTTCGAACAAGGTTCTAAAGTGCAACTAGTGGCTCATGATGTTATCAATTATCTAATGTCATTTTTGAATCGAGAAAAGACTTATGAGCAAGAAAATGTTATCAGAAAAAGAACAGCTTAAGGGTATTGCACCTGACACTGCCACGCGGATAAACTGCAGAAGTTTCATGGGTTCAAAAAAGGGGGGGATCCTCAGAAGCAACTACAAAGGCGTTTCACAGTCGCTGAATTTATAAGGAACGTAATAGCGAACAAATGGCCTGATGGATGATGAGGGAAGGAAAGTGGCGACCATAAATGTTTATAGTCATAATGCTAAAATTTAATGAGTGCTGAGGGGATAATAGCTCAGCACTCCAGATTGCGACAAAACCCTATTTAGGGGCTTTAACTGTCTTATTTATTCGACAATATATTTTGTCATCAAGTTACTATTCAGTGTTATACCAAGTCCAATAGTGTCAGGAACGTGAACATAACCGTCTTGAAGACCTTCTTTATTAGCAACAAGATCTGTATATAGTGGGCTATCGCTTTGTGAGTATTCCATTAGATCGCCATCAGGAAGTGAGGCTAGAAACTGAATGGTGGCAGCATTAAGAATACCAGTGCTAAACCCGTGTGGTACTAACTTAACACCGTGATATCGAGCTAACTCATAGATGCGTTTCATCTCAGTAAAGCCACCACAGCGAGTAATATCGGGTTGAATAATGTCAACCTTAGAGTTTTCTAGAAACGCCTTAAACTCAAATCTTGTGGTTAGAGATTCGCCACCAGCCAACTTAGGTAATACCTTATCTGAGATCTTCGCATAACTTTCTGGTATGTCAGCTAATACAGGCTCTTCAACCCAGTTAAGGTTATACTTTTCAAGTCGCTTACACATATCAACAGTGTGGCCAACAGTGTGCCATTTTGAAGCTAGATCTATTTGTAACTCAATAGAATCGCCAATCTCTTCACGAACATGACGAACAATTTCAATGTCGGTTTCTGGATCATCACCAAATACACCACCTCCAAACTTAATACTAGTAAACCCTTGATCAACTAGTTTCCTTGCGATCGCTCGGTTATTTTCTGGTTTTGCGTCTGGAATAAATGTGCCGTATGCTCTAATTTTATCTCTATACTTGCCGCCAAGTAATGTATGAATAGGAACCTGATAAAATTGACTTGCGATATCCCACAGAGCAATGTCGATTGCGCTAATTGCGTGGATGCCAAGACCTCTTCGGCCCATATAGTTAGAACGATAATACATTAGCTCCCACAACCGCTCTATCTCTAAGGCATTTTCGCCAACAATGATACTTTTTAAACCTTCACAGTAGAAATTTGTGCTAGGGGCTTCTATCACTGATTTTACGCCAAGTGGTGAAGAGTCAGCTTCACCATAACCAACTAGACCTTGATCTGTTGTCACTTTTATAATAACGGCGTCTTCTCCCCAAGTGCATGTTTCATCAACATTAGGGACGCGTAGGTGGATAACTTCAACGTCTTTAATTTTTGGAGCATTCATCAGTTTACCTCACTAGGTAATTTTATTAATTGTGTGTTTTTACTTTCGTCTTCGAAATCGTGCGTAGATAAAAATACTTTCAACCCATATATGCACAACAGTAGAACAATAATAAATGGAGCAGCAGTTAGAACAACAGCTGTCTTAAGAGTGGATAATGAGGCATCAATGTAAAGCATGCTAAGAGGCAAAACGCTTAACATTACGCACCAAAATAGACGCAAAGCCTTAGATGGGTCTTCGTTTTGCTTCAACCCTTTAACGCTAACTGCCGCAACAGTGTAGGCGGTAGCATCTAGGTGAGATGCAAGGAATATCATCATTAGTACGAAGTAGAAAACAGAAAGGAATGTGCCAAATGGCAATGCGCTGATTAGTTGAGAAATAGCCAAATCACCACTAACTGTAGACAATATTTCAGGAGAGTTAATGACGCCAGAATTGAACATATCAATAGCGTAACCACTTAGGCTACCAAAGAAGAACCAGCAACCAGCACAGCCGCCAGATACTAAGCCAATGATAACTTCACGAATCGTTCTGCCTTTTGAGATGCGAGTAACGAAAATAGCAACAGCAGGTGTATAAGTTACCCAGTATAGCCAGTAGAACACTGTCCAATCTTTGTTGAAAGAGCCGTCATTAGTCGCATCGGTAAATAAACTCATTTCTACAAAGTTAGAAATTGTTAAACCAATAGAGTTAACAAGGAAGTCTACGATAAAGGCTGTGTCGCCAAGTAGAAGAACAACAAGACCGAAAACAAAAGTCATGCCGCATGCAGCTTTTGCAATCTTTTGAAGACCTTCACCGATACCTATGTACGAACTTAGTGTAAACGTGAGTGTAATTACAGCCAATAAAACGGCTTGAAATAAAAATGTGTTATCAAATTCGAACAGCTCAGAAAATCCAGTTGATACTGTGTTAACTGTTACGGTGGTGGTAAGTATTAGACCGCCAAATGTTGCAAACAAAAATGTAAGGTTAATCGCAATACCAATAACTTTGCTCACGGGACTATCTTCTTTCATGCCAGTAATTGCAGCGATTAGTGAGGCAAGGTTTAGACCTTTGCTTCTATTAACATGAAAGTGGTACGCCATAGTTATTGCACATAGTGCATAAATAGACCAGGGTGTGAATCCCCAGTGGAAGAATACATAAGAAAGACTAGTTCTTAGTGACTCATTAGTTTGAGAGTCTATATTTAGCCCGATGCTATTATAATAATAAGCCCATTCCATGAACGCCCAATACATCGTTGCTGAGCCAAGACCCGCACAAATAAACATAAATATCCAACTCATGTTTGTGTATTCAGGCTTGCCGTCACCTAGTTTAATTGTTCCGTATCGACTGGCAGCTATAGCAAAAACGATGCATACGCTTACAAAACCAAGCAATTGGACGGATGACCCAATGCTGTTTGTTAAGCCTGAAAACATGCTTTTAGCTACTTCTTGCGAGGCATCAGGAAAGACCATTAGCATTGCGATAGTGCTAAATACAAACGCTAAACTGATTACTATGAGCGATATATCGACACTAGATTTCTCTGATTGTGGTAAATCCACATGTGTAGTTGTTGTCATTTTGCGACCCTTTAGTTTATGACATTCTGTTAGTTACATTGATAAATGTTATATCCACCGCTGAATGTTAAGCGCTAAAGGGTCATAATCAACCAATGTTTACGCGCGGGTGAATAACAAAACGTTATGAAGACCATAGAAGTAAAAAGAGAATTCCCACGAATTCCTCACTATGACTGGCTTACCTCATTTATAATTTCAGCAGAGAAAAATAGCTTTACATTGGCGAGTCGTGATCTTAATCAAACGCAAGCTGCAATCAGCAAGCACATAACAAAGCTCGAAAGTATGCTTTGCGTAAAATTATTTCACAGAAATGGAAATGTAATTCGACTAACTCCAGATGGTGAGCGTTTTTATAACGAGATAAAAATACCTTATTTTTCTCTTAGGAACTCGATTATTGACTTCAATAACAGTTCTCAGAATTTCAATCTGAACATTGAATCTGAGCCAGTAATTAGCAAGACAATCATTAGCTCACATTTGCCAAAATTCCTTTCTAGCAATCCTAACGTCCTAATCAATGAAGTATTGACAACCAATACCTTGGAATTTTCAGACAACACCGAACTTGCCATTAAATGGGGAGAGATGGATGATTGGGAGGATTTTGACGTTAAATTTCTTACGAGTTTATGTTATGTCCCTGTCTGTTCGCCCGAGTATCAACAATCTAAAGGGCTGTTTAATGCAAAAGACCTATGCAAGAAAAACGTGCATTTAATCCATGATAGAGACACAACAGATTGGCAATATTGGTCTAATAAATACAGCAACGTTGGTCTGCAAGTCGGCACTGGTCATACAGTTGGGCAATCAGACTTGTTAGCCGAGTTTGCTAAAAATGGGATTGGCGTTGCGCTATGCGGTATTGATCTAATCAGAGAACAGCTAGATGAAAAAAAACTAATTATTCCATTCCCAAAGATGAGCATAACGCATCATAAGGCTTATTATATATTGACAAGGAAAGGCGCATCACTCTCAACTCAAGCTGTACGTTTTATATCATTCTTGCATGAAGAAATTGGCGACAATGTTGGTTATGATTAAGAGTATCTATTTAACGATAGAGTAGGGAATATAGATGGAGGGGCTATTGGTTGTTTTTGCAAGGAAAGCAAACCAACGATAATTTAAATATTTGGTAGCGGCTAACAATGCATCCGTTGGTACTTATGCATTGTCAGCCGCAATAATGTGTACCATCAAAAATGGGCGCAACGTTAAGCGACATTCAATACCTTTAGTTATCCACGAATTGCTAATTTAGAGTAAGTCCTGACTCACTTTTGTCCAAAAACGAGTTTGTCTAACCAATCTCCTCACACCCCAACACCGCCACAAACGCATCCAAGTATTGTTCAATAGTCAGATCCGCAGACACTGGCGGTAGTTCTAAGGTAATACACGGTAGGTTTCTTTCTTGGCACCATGTGCCGAATGAGCCTGGGGTTTCGTAATCGACGTCTTCGACGAGTGGTAGGTTGAACTGCTTGCCTAGCCAAGTGGCGAGTTCTGATTGAGTTGGGTCGTCGACCATGGCGAGTGGTTCGTGGAAAGAGATGACGAATTTGGGTTGGCGTTGCTCAATGAGGTTAATGAGCGACTGCACTTCCGGTTCAAGTTGATCAGCTTGGCCTGTTTTCACTTTTACATCTCTGACTGGGGAGTGAGAACTCCAGCGATAGACGGTGCCGTTTTTAGTCCAGTTTTGTGTCGGAAAGGCGCGGTTGAGATCGACTTGGTTAGCGTTGGCTCGGGTACCTAGTTGATTGCCGTCTGGGTTCATCGACAGGATCACATCGTGTCGTAAGTTAGCGGCAGGTAAGCTTCTTAGCGCGCAAGATAAACCCGCGATAGATGCGGTCTCATCGCCGTGTGTGCCCGCTAAGATCAGCCCGCGAGATTCGCTTTCTACTTGTGCGGGGAAATAGAGCAAAGGCGCACCCAACACCGATTTTCCATATGACAGCGGCTTTATCGAAAACGCAGCTCTTTCCGTTCTTGGAATTAAACTCACCTTAATCTCCTGATTGATCAAGTAGTATCAAAGTGTCACTACTATTTAGATGACCTCTATTAAATAAACCATAGCGTCAAAACTCGTCAACCGTCGCATTGTTAATTTTATTACTTTGCTTCAAAGATAGGCTAGGAGAGCAAAAAAACATGGATTTTAAAAAACATTCAACGGCTTTACTCATTTCATCTTTATTGACCCCTTTTATCTCAGTGACTGCCGTTGCTGAAACCTTCCCTGCTGGTGTTTCACTGGCGAAAGAACAACATTTGGTGCGAGCCAATGATGCAGAAGCAGCGACACTCGATCCGGCGAAGGCAGAAGGCTTGCCTGAAATGCACATTCTGCGTGACCTATTTGAAGGTTTAGTGATTCAAGACCGCGATGGCAATATTACCCCGGGTGTTGCACAGTCTTGGGAAACCGAAGACAACCAGACGTTTGTATTCCACTTGCGTAAAGACGCGCAATGGTCGAATGGCGATCCGGTGACAGCCGATGATTTTGTGTATGCGATACGACGCGCGGTCGACCCGAAACTCGCTTCGCCAAATGTTTGGTATCTTAAGCTTACTCAAATCAACAACATTGCTGACGTAGCTGAAGGTAAGAAGCCCGTTGAAGAGCTCGGTATCTCGGCGGTTGATAAGCACACGGTGAAATTCGAGCTCGATAGTAAAGTGCCTTACTTTGTCGCGATGACGGGCCACACCTCAATGATGCCAGTTCATAAGGCAACGCTAGAAAACAGAGATAAGCCGTGGAGCGATCCGAAGCAGTTTGTTGGCAATGGTGCGTTTGTTTTAGGCGAGTGGGTGGTGAACGAACGCATTGAACTGAAGAAGAACCCGAAATATTGGGACAGTTCAGATACGCACTTAACCCAAGTGACTTACATTCCGTTTGAGAACCAGAATGCGTCGATTAACCGTTATGCGGTGGGCGAGGTCGATATTACGTCTGATGTGCCGCCACACATGGCGCAGCAGCTAAAAATGAAATATCAAGACGCGTATACAGCGGTACCTTTATTGTGTACTTACTATTACGCGTTCAATACCACGCGGCCTCCGTTTGATGATGCGCGAGTGCGGAAAGCGGTGTCTTATTCCATGATGCGTAATGTGATTACTAATGGAGTGACTCAAGTAGGTAACTTACCAGCTTATACCTTTGCTCATGAATACACGGCAGGTTTTGATGCCACTCAACCTGAGTACAGTACATGGATTCAAAGGGAGCGTGACCAAAAGGCGAAAGAGTTGCTGAAAGAAGCCGGATACGATGCGTCTAACCCGCTAGATTTTAGATTGCTTTACAACACCAGCGAATCGAATAAGTCGATTGCGGTGGCGATTGCATCCATGCTGAAAAGTAATCTAGGCGCGCAAGTTGAGTTGGAAAACCAAGAGTGGAAATCTTACTTAGTATCACGTCGACAAGGTGATTTTGATGTGATGCGAGCATCTTGGTGTGGTGACTACAATGAAGCGTCGACCTTCTTGAGCTTATTGCGCTCGGAGTCTTCAGGTAACTTTGCGCGTTACAACAACGACAAGTACGACGCAGCGATGGACAGCGCCCTAGCCGCTACCAGCGAACAAGATCGCCAAGGTTTCTATGACCAAGCGGAGCAGTTACTGGCTGAAGATATGCCGATCGCGCCAATCTACTACTATATGCAAGCTCGCCTAGTGCGACCAAGTGTCGGTGGCTTTGCCAAGAACAACGTAGAAGGCCGAATCTATTCTAAGGATCTTTATATCAAGCAGTAAAAAGCTTTGAACATTATATAAATATAAAATCCCCATTTGCTGACAAGGCGAATGGGGATTTTAGTTACTAGGGGGTAGTAATTTTATCTTCTAACTTGTTTCAGGTTTTAGATAGCCACCATAGTCGAGGCTTTCTTCATTGCTTCTTTCGTTGAACACTCAATCACGTTCGCGTTTGCAAAGCGGTGAGCGTCTTTCACTTGAATATCGTGAGCCAAGATAACTAGCTTCGCGTTCGCTACATCTAGGTCGCTGATGCGGTTCTGAATACCGTTTTGACCTTGAGTTTCTACCTTAATCTTAAACACTAAAGTTAATCATCTATAAAGTTAACTAGATCAAAACTAAAAAAGACTCCGCTCTAGCTTATGGCTAACAGTGGAGTCTTTATGTATGGCTTCTAAATAAGCTCAGCTTTTAGAAAGGATGATACTTAAATACGTCTTCAACCATTGAGTTAAGCAAATCGATGTCGTCACAGGTTTTCGCGTAGGTACGCAGGCCTGCTATCTGGACTTGAACATGACGAGCAAGTTGAGCGGGTTCACGCTCTTTGCTGATCTCACCTAGCTCTTGAGCTTCGGTAATCAGCTTAGCGAACTCGCCTTCCATGATCTTCAGTGATTTCTTGGCTTCTTCTAATAATTCAGCGTGCTCACCCGTCAGTTCAGCTACTGTTTTAGCCAGCATACACATGCCGTTAGGCGCGCTTTTTTTCGATTCGACAACGGCACGTTTTACGAAGTTTTCTAGTGCTTTGATTGGAGAGTCGGTTTCGCTGCGCGAGCGGTTCAGGTTGAGAATGCCGAGTTCGGTATAACGAGCTAATGTTTCTTTAAACAAGCCTTCTTTGCTGCCAAAAGCCGCGTAGATGCTGCCCGGACGCATATCAATCACGTCCTGTAGATTGCGCATAGAAGTTGCGTGAAAACCTTTTTCCCAATACAGATTAGTCGCTTTATCTACTACGTCTTGTCTATCGAACTTTGCTGTCTTGGCCATAACATCTACTTCATTAATCTGAACATATGTTCAATATTTTAAGATGAACGTTCGTTCCAGTAAAGGAGTGTCTGGTTACTCTGGCAATCTCGCAAAGATCGAGAGCATCAATCGGAAATAAAAAACTCTATTCATCAACAACTTCGACTGTTTTATGCTGCGCGCCGTAATAGGTGCCTTCATCGATAGTGTACATCAGAGTTTCTTCACACTCAGGGCAGTCGAACTCTTCATTGGGTTCGATTGTTTCCTCTTCTACCCATTCCCAACCAATGTGTTCTTCGCAAGTGGGGCAATCCATAAAAATATCTCTCAGTGGTCATCGCATATTTACAGCGATTCTCTATTTAACGGGCTCGGCAGTATACATATTTGAGACTGAATATATAGATGATCGTGAGTGAACAGCTTGGTAAGGGTTACACAGTGAGTGCTGATCTACCACTTTATGATTATGCAATGAGTGTCAATTTTTAGTCACTGCGTCAGAGGAATGTTGTTACACGTATTTTTCGTCTGGTTAAGTCAGATAGTTAACAGTTTCATTGATAAATCAATGAGTTTTATAAGGTTAAATGTTAACGTCCTCTGTGCTGAACTGTGTGGTTAGGTCATGGTTTACATGGGTCAGCTTGAATAATTATAGAGTCACCATTAAGGCGCACCCGTTAGAAGGAAGCCTAATTCGATGACTGAGAAGATTTGTTAGTTGTTAGGGAAATAATAATGAATTTAACCGATATGTCATTTAAGCAAAAAATCATCGCTTTGCTTATCTTACCGATCTTAGGGTTTTTATGGCTTAGTGTTTCTGCCATTTCAAAAGGCGTAGAAACCACCAGTGAAATGTCGTCATTAAACCAACTTACGCGTTTGTCGGTTGTGTACAGTGAGTTGGTGCACGAGTTACAGAAAGAGCGTGGTATGACCGCTGGTTTTATCGGCTCACAGGGAAACAAGTTTGGCAGTGAGCTAAAAGCACAAAGAATTAACGCAGACAGCAAACGCAATCAAAGAACCGAGTACTGGCAGTCTGAAGAAATCGATTTATCGCAGATCACGCGTCTGAATACTGAAATCAGCCAAAGCTTCAACCAAATTACTTCGATTCGCAATAGAGTGGATTCTCAATCAATTCCGCTTTCTGAAGCATTAGGTTACTACACCAAACTTAATGCTAAGTTATTGAGTGTATCTGCATTAATTGCTGAGCTAAGTACTGATGCCACCATCACGACAGAAACCATCGCCTACTATAATTTTCTACAAGGCAAAGAGCGTGCGGGTATCGAACGTGCGGTTCTCAACAACACCTTTTCTAAAAATGAATTTGGCCCGGGTATGCTGGTTAAATTCATCTCTTTGGTAACCGAGCAAAATACATATTTTGCGAACTTTGAAGTTTTGGGTAACCCAGATAACGTTGATTTCTTTAAACAGCAACTGAATGATCGCTCGGTGGCTGAAGTGGAAAAACTTCGTGATGTGGCTGAATCGAAAATGAGTGATTTTGATGTCGATCCTGTTTATTGGTTTGCTCAATCGACGGCACGAATTGTTCAGCTGAAGAAGACCGAAAATCAGTTAGCACAGTCTCTTATTACACTGACTGATCAGAAAACTCAGCAAGCTCAATCAGCAATGATGGGCAGCATTGTGATGTTTGTTGTGATCACTTTGTTCGCAACTTTTGTTAGCTTCAAAGCCATTACTGATTTAACGACTCGAGTTAAAGATCTAACGCGAGTACTTTCTAAAGTCCGAAATGACAATGACTTAACCGTTCGTGCGACTTACGAAGGTAATAGTGAGCTGGGTCAAATCTCATCGTCGCTTAATGAAACATTAGAGAAGTTTTCTCAAGTTATCGATAACCTATCTCAATCTAGCCTGACACTTGCTTCAGCAGCAGAAGAGACGGCGCAAACTTGCCAATACAACTCAAGCACCTTAGTTGAACAGCAAGACCAGATTGGCTTGATTGCGACAGCAACAGAAGAGCTATCAGCGACGGTGAATGAAGTCGCGGCTAAAACACAGCAAACGGCAAGCTCAGCGAAGATCGCTAATGAACAATCACAGCAAGGCTTAAGCACGGTTCAACAATCTTATGAGTCGATAGAAACCTTGGCTTCTGAGATTAACGGCCTCGCTGAAAAAATCACTCATCTACACGAAAGCAGCAACAACATTAACAGTGTGATTGATGTGATTAAATCTGTTGCCGAACAAACCAATTTGTTAGCGTTAAATGCAGCGATTGAAGCCGCTCGAGCAGGTGAACAAGGTCGTGGTTTTGCTGTCGTAGCCGATGAAGTTCGTACTTTGGCTCAGCGTACGCAACAGTCCACTTCGGAAATTGAAGGCTTCATTAACTCGCTACAATCTGACGTGCAAACAGCGTTCAATGTGATTGATAACAGCAAGAAGATGTCTTCAAGAGCGGTTGAAGACTCACGAGGAGTAGAACAGACCCTGCAAGATATTTCAGGGGCTGTGAGCGAAATATTCAGCATGGCAGAGCAGATCGCAACCGCAACTGAAGAGCAAGCAGTAGTGACTCAAGATATTGCTCAGAACGTTGTCGCGGTAGAGCAGAAGTCGACAGAATCTACGACAGGCGCAACGCAAATTGCTGCAACAGCCAAAGAACAAGCTGAACTGGCGGCTTCACTGAAAGATATCGCAGGTACGTTTAAGAGCTAACTAACCAAGCACCTAACAAGAAGTAAAAAAGCCCGTTAGTCACTTCATCAATAGCAGGACTAATGGGCTTTTTGTATCTGCTCCCTTCTAAATGGCAAAAGATAGTCTATTCAAGTGGGATTTATCCCATAAACCAAGAGATAAAAATCAACGCACCAAAACCGAATGTTGCCATCAGTGCCGTGTCGCCACCGGCTGCTGTGTAGCTGCCCTCGGTTTGTAGGTGAGGGAAGTCAGGCCTACGAACCTTAACCACCATTGCGAGTGGTCCCCAAATAGCTAGGAACACCAACACCATGCCCGCATAATCCAGCATGCTCACAAACTGGCTCGCGAACAACTCTGCTAATACTAAAGGCAGTACAAAGGTCAGAGCGTAAGCCATTAGCTTGTTGTTGGTTACAGCGTCTTTGTTTTGGTCATACAGCGCCATGGATACACCAAGGAAAGAGGTCACCAGTGCCAATGCTGAGAACAGCGCAATAACTACCTTCAACCAAGCAGACTGCCCGCTAAACGCCGAGATCAGTTCTGAAATGTTATGGAACTGGCTGATAGCGTCTGTACCAAGGTTACCGATAATCGCGAACAACCAAGTTAGGTAGCAGATTAGTGGAATCACTGACCCAAGCAGAATCATGTTACGGATCTGCTTTTGAGTCGCTTCACGGTTGTAGATAACCAGTGACGGGATCACCACCATAGAGGCAAAGCTAGTAAAGATAACCGCGCTATATTGCACCACGTCATTGGCCGTGTATTGGCTAATTTGAGTGAGGTAATCTAGACGGATATTGCTAAACAGAGAAGCGATAACAATGAACAGCATTACCACCATCATGATGAATAGGCCACGGTTCAACTTATCGATATAAGACTTACCCGCGACTACAATCACACCCATCAATAGGCTGAAAACGGTATAAGCAGCGGGTGTAGAGATGTCTACGCCAACATCCAGCAGTAGCTTATGGATTATGTCGCCCACGCCCAAGATATAAGCGATCAGCATACATACTAGCAGCAGATAAAAGAGTGCATTGATAAAGTGTTTACCTTTGCTGCCCAGAGTGAGGTAAGCAACACTGCTCATGCCGCTGTTGTCTTTCGTTTTGGTGCACGCTTCTGCCAGTAGAAGAGCAGAGTAAGTGGTGCCGATAAAGATAAGTAGCATCAGCACTGAGCTGATCATGAAGCCAAATTGGGCCAACACCATGGGAATAGCAAGCATGCCTGCCCCTAATGCAGTTCCCGAAAGGATTAGGGAACTGCCGAATAATTTCATATTCAAAAAAAACAACCTCTAGCGATCCAATTAATTTTTGTTTGGATTGTAAATAATTGTTTCCAAGACTAACAAAATACTCAGTAAAGATAGGGGTTAAATTCTAATTATTTTTGAATTTTTCTAAAAAACTTACAAAGGTATTTCGGAGTGTTATCTGTGATCGTTTGAAGTATTTTCTTGGTGATTGTATTTGTTGTTTTAGTTAACGTTTATTCATTGTTGGATGATCTAGCAGTCAGAAATATTCGATTAGAAAGAAGTATGTTTCGCGATTATCTTCGCTAGTGTCACAACCCCTTCTTGCCACTCTTTACTCTCTTCGATGTTCGCTACCGTGAAGCGCAAGCAGTGTTTATATTGATCGTTTGTCCCAAATACTGTGCCAGGTAATATTCCCAATTTGTGCTTCAAACAATCTTGATAAATTGCGTAGCTATCGACCGATTCAGGTAACGTGATCCAGTTTAGAAAAGATCCCTCAGGCTTTGACAGATGGTAGCGGCCAACAAGGTGTTCATAGCCATCAAGCGCTTGTATTAACAGGCTTTGGAATTGCTTTTGATTGACTTGGTAGAGTCGCTTCATCTTAGACAAATGACTTCGATATTTCCCCGTAGTGAGGAAGTGCCCAACCGCTGATTGCATTAAATTGGAGCTGCCCATGTTGTCGCATAATAGGTATTTTTCAACTTGAGCTTGGTAACGACCTGAGAGTAACCAGCCAATACGCAAGCGAGAATCTAAGGTCTTGGACAAAGAGTTGACGTAAATGACTCGATCTTGGTCATCAAGCTCTTTGAGGCTGGCAATGGGTGTGTCGAATGCCAAGCTACCGAATACATCGTCTTCGATAATCGGTAAAGATCCGGAGATATCCAGTAATGCCTTTCGGTTAGCCAATGGCATTCGTGAACCCGTTGGATTGGTAAAGTTTGGTGTTAGCAGTAAGGTTTTTACTTCCCATTTGTTCAACGAACTTTGTAGTGATGGAATATCAATGCCGTGGCTAGCACTGCTTGGAATTTCTAGTGCTTGCAAACCAAGCGATTCAAGTAAAAGCAGATTGCCGAAGTAACAGGGCGATTCGACCGCCACGATGTCTCCCGGTTTGGTTAATGCACGTAAAGCCAGACTGATCGCCTGTTGAGCACCATGTGTAATCGCAATCTCATTCGATCCCGCAGGTACGCCTAGATCATGGGTGATCTTTAACAACTGCTTCACTAATTGCTCATCGCCGGGAGGTAATTGGTAATAACCGGGAAGTTGAGTTTGCAAACGGCTATGGCGACCGATTTCGGCGTACAAGCTACGAATGGCAGGGTTATTAATGTTCGGGTGTGCTGAACCTGCCAACAATTTTAGACGGCCTTTTGGGCGAGAGAGAACTGATTTAGTCACGGAAAGCAGATCGACTTTTTGAGGCTGGCTTGGTGCATCCCAGCTGGTGGTATTGGGTGCTTTAACGCGATAACCTGATTTAGGCACTGAATAAACCCAGCCCGTCGCTTCCAGTTCTTGATAAGCGCGAATCACGGTGTTTTTGCTCACACCGAGTTGTTCACTGAGTTGACGAATAGAAGGCAAGCGGTCGTCTGGGTGAAAGAGCCCTTTATCGATCTGAGCCTTAATGTGTTGTTCTATAGCGAGATATTTATTGCCGCTGAGTTCTACTTCCACGCATCCTCCTTGTTACTTATACTCAATCTGTAACCATTTAAAGTGTTGTGTCTGTATCTTTATAAGTTATCTGTACCCAACTAAGGTAACAGCATTGATGAAGAGTTGACCAGAGGTTTGTGATGCTGATTAAAATGATTCCGTTTGTGTTTGTACTATTGTGGTCGTCAGGCTTTGTTGGCGCCCGTCTTGGTGTTGAATACGCTGAACCCGCAACGTTACTTTCACTTAGGATGGTAGCCAACGTGGCGCTATTCTTGGTTTTGATTTCAATCCTTAAGCGTCGTATTCCTCGTGGCCGAGCATTTTTCCACGCTTGTGTGGTGGGTATCTTGATTCATGGCTTCTACCTTGGTGGCACTTATCTCGCGATTGATATGGGTATGCCCGCCGGGTTGAGTTCTCTGCTTGTTGGCTTACAACCGATTCTGACAGCGTTGATCATGATCAGCTGTACCTCGCAGCGTTTTAATTTCGCACAATGGTTAGGTTTAGCACTTGGTTTCGCAGGTATTAGCTTGGTGCTGATGGGCAATATTGAGTGGCAGTCAGACGACCAAAAAGTCATGGCAACTTTGTTGTGTTTGGTTTCTTTGGTTGGTATCACGGTCGGTACCTTGTATCAGAAACGCTTTTGTCAGGGCACAGATATGGTCGGTGGCGCGATGGTGCAGTACTTGGCTGCAGCAGCATTGTTCTTACCTTTTGCAATGCGCTACGAAACTATGCAGGTGAACTGGACCATTGAGTTCACGTTAACTCTGGCTTGGCTAGTGATTGTTTTATCGTGCATTGCTATTTTATTGCTGCTTTACATGGTAGAGCATGGCGCTTCTTCAAGTGTGGCATCGGTGTTTTACTTAGTTCCACCCACAACAGCCATTCAAGCATGGCTCATTTTTGGAGAGTCGTTCGACATTTATGGCGCAATAGGCTTCGCGTTGTCAGCGACCGCTGTTTATCTGGTGGTGAAAAAGCCTGAGTTGATTAAGTTCCGCAGACGAACAGCATTAGAGAGGTAATGTGTCTACCAAAAATTATACCAATCGTAGTAACTAACTGGTCACCCTAGCTTGTTAAAAATCTCGATAACTTCGTTAGAATTTTTGATTGTAGAATAAC
>NZ_JBFRQW010000004.1:0-35885 GCF_041472735.1 Vibrio sp. 10N.261.46.E11 | reverse complement strand
TTTTCCTACGCTATGTTTGATCACTTACTTACTGTGATTGGTATAACTCGACTTGAAATAGATTGCTAGAAACAAAAAAGAGCCTAAATATTCAGGCTCTATCTGTATCAATATTGGCTAGCGACTATTGATTAGCGCTGCATTAAACAAGCGTAAGCCGTAGTAAACGGTGCTTCTTGGTACTGCTTAAGGCCTGTTTCTTTGAACTTCATCATAAGAGGGTTGCGCTTAAGGCTTTCTTTGATTTCATTCGGAGATACAACGGTTACGTCTAGGCCGTCGATCAACTGAATTGCTGCTTCTAGTTTGAAGCCGAAGCCACCGCCAGCAAATTTGCCTTTAGTTTGGCGTTGACGAATTACCACTTTTTCTACTTGGTAATCTTCCATTAACTTTGCAAAAGAAAATTGAAAATCTTTCATATTCTGTGTGTCGTTTGCGTCACTAATCGCAACTTTAGAAACTCGGCAATCAGGAATGTTAAATACACCGTCTGATAGAGATAGAAGACAGATGACTGCATCGTTACCTTTGATTTCAACACCACAAATTTTCATGTTCTTACCTACTTATTTTAGAGCCCTATATTATGGTGTTATTTCGATGACTTCTCCAGTAATAGAACATGTCTAAGGTAAATAAATTCAATATTGTCCACTTTAACTTTTTCAGGTTGACGTCTGGTTAAATACAAATCGCTTGTTCGATGGTCGAGTTCGATATGCGATGAGATTCACAAACTTTATCTGGCTTTTTCAATAATACCGTATATTATTCGCGCGTCCTTATTTTTTGTGTGGTTACTGCGCCTTATGAATATCAAAAACCTTTCTATTAAAAGTAAAATTGCGATTCCGCTAATGGTAATCGTAATTGTATTCTCAACGGTTACTGTGCTCAACGTGATTAAATCTAACGCGCAAGCCGCAATTAACCATGAGCTCAATAATGTGGTTCAACCGGTTCTCGACAACCTAGAAGATGGGTACCGAGATATCTATCAAGTCATTGCATCTGCCCAAGGCCTGTTGCTTGCGAAAGATCAAAAGGCAATTGAATATCAACAATTCGAATTCAAAGACAACGCTTACAAAGCCGTTCCTCGCTTTGAGAGTGTCCAAACCCTATATACCGCAGGTGTCTTAGACTCATCTTCTCAAGATGAGCTAGCGAAACTGGTAAAGGCGATGAAAAAGTGGGTAGCGCTGCATGAACCAATGTTTGCAGATCCTGCCAATGCTCTTCAGTACAACATCGATTACTCGCCGGCATTAGACGCTGAGTTTGCGATCATTCGTACTCAACTTGGTGATATTAGAGCTCTGATTGCCCAGAAACAAAAAGAACTCCGCCAGCAAGCTGATGATTCAATTGAAGAAAGTAAATTGATCATCGAAGTGGGTATGGCGGTTGCTGTACTCGCTGCGTTGTTCGCTATGTGGTTATCTAATCGCTATATCGTTCAGCCTATTCAGAACGTAGAGAAAGCGATGAATGAAATCGCATCGGGTGATGGTAACTTAGCTCAGCGAATGAAAGTTGAAGGTTCTGATGAGATTGCTCGTTTAAGTTCAGCGTTTAACAAGTTTGTTAGTAAGATACATACTACTGTAGAACAAGTGATTCTGACATCGAATGCCGTACGTGTAGAGATGGAAAACATCAAATCAATTACGCAGAATGTGGCTGAATTTTCTTCGAATCAACAGAAAGAAAGTGAAGTAGTCGCGGCTGCTGTTCATGAAATGCAAGCGACCAGTGAAACGGTAAGTGGTAACGCATTAGATGCGGCAACCGCAAGTAACGTTGCGAATAATGAAGTGGAATCAGCAGACAGCACTTTGGGTCTAACCGTAACTTCCATTGAACGCCTTGCGCATGATATCGAGAATGCAGGCGGTGTGGTTCAGGAATTGGATACTGATGTGAAGAACATTGCTTCTATTCTTGGCGTGATCAAAGGCATTGCAGAGCAAACCAATCTATTGGCATTAAATGCGGCGATTGAAGCAGCGCGTGCTGGTGAGCAAGGTCGGGGTTTTGCGGTAGTTGCTGATGAAGTCCGTGCGCTTGCGAGTAAAACTCAAGACAGTACGGGTGAAATCCAATCAATGATTGAACGCTTAGAAGTTGGCGCTAAACATGCCGTTGGCGTGATGACAGAAAGCAAGGCAAGTGGAGAGAAAACCATTGTTCAAGCGGGTACTGCAGCTTCATCATTGAGCGAGATTCGTAATTCAATCGGTAAGATGAATGAGATGAATACGCAAATTGCAACAGCGGCTTCTCAGCAGTCTCAGGTGTCTGAAGAAGTGAACCAGAATGTTCAACGTATCGCGGAAAGCACCATGAAAATGGTTGAGATGGCAAACAATGCAGAGAACGCATGCATCTCACTAGCAGAACAGTGTGAAGCACTTGATAGCCTAGTATCTCAGTTTGAAGTGTAATCTTTGAGACTGAACAGGCAAAAGTGAGTGGCTAATCGTTTCTAGTTTTAACCCTCACGCATCTGTAATAGACAATAATAAGGCCCGTACTCAATGAGTGCGGGCTTTCTTTTTGGATACGAGTATTTTTTGATAATAGTATTTGTAACACAAGGTCGGTTCGAACTTTGTAGATTAGGTCGATAGGAGCCTTGTGGGGAATGCGATATTAGCTTCAATGAAGGCCTTTGTATGTGCATGGCGCATATTAAGCTAGGTGACACTGATCTATATCTTCAATACACTGTATGGGTAACCATAGTTCAAAATAGGGTAGAGGCATGGCCAATTGGGAAGGGGTAAGTGAGTTTGTTGCAGTGGCAGAGCGCGAAAGCTTTACTGGTGCCGCACAGAAACTCGCTACGTCAGTGGCTCAAATCAGTCGTAGAGTGGCAAATCTCGAGGAACGCCTCGCAGTAAAACTACTCAATCGAACGACTCGTAAGGTTTCTCTAACAGAGGCTGGGCAACTCTATTATCAGCAATGTAAGTTGTTGGTCGAGGGTTTAGAAATTGCTGAGTTAGCCGTCACGCAGATGCAATCCACGCCAAAAGGTTTACTGAAAGTAACGGCACCTGTGACTTATGGTGAGCGTCAACTCGCCCCAATACTTCATCAGTTCTTAAAGCTCCACCCACAAGTCGAACTTGAGCTGATGTTGACCAATCAAAAGCTCGACCTTATTGATTCGGGTGTCGATGTCGCTATTCGTCTTGGTCGCTTAGAAGATTCGAGCCTTGTGGCAAAGAAGCTGTCTCAACGCCAACTCTACGTGTGCGCCAGCCCTGAATATATTGAACGTTACGGTGAACCGCATACGCTCTCTGAGTTGAGTAATCATCAATGTTTAGTCGGCGGCTTTGAGCATTGGCGTTTTAAAGAAAATGGGCGACCTCGCTCAGTTCGGGTTAATGGACGCATTAAATGTAACAGTGGCTTAGCCTTACAAGACGCAGCGAAACAGAGTATTGGCTTAGTGCAGCTACCAGAATATTACGTGAGTGAAGATCTTGAGTCTGGCGAATTGGTTGAGGTGTTATCTGATTACCGAGACGATAAAGAGGGGATTTGGGCGCTTTACCCACAGAACCGTAATTTGTCTTCAAAGGTTCGCTTGTTAGTCGACTTCTTGTCTGAGCAATTAGACTAGTTCTATCTGGCAAGACACTATGGACAAGAAAATGGGCTTCAGAACAAAGATTCTGAAGCCCATTTTTATTGATGTTTTATAGCTTTTACTTGCTAAGCACTAAGCACTAAGCACTAAGCATTAAGCATTAAGCATTAAGCATTAAGCATTAAGCATTAAACCGTGAAGCGATCAACCAAGTGGTACAACTCGTTTGCTCGGCTGTTTAGGTTTTGGCTACCTGTACGGTTTTGGTTTGCTAGCGATGCCGATTGAGAACTTTGGTCTGAAATCACAACAATGCGTTGAGATATCTCTTGGCCAACAATATTCTGTTGTTCAGTCGCCGTCGCAATCAGTGAGTTCATGTCCATAATGGTATCAATCGAATCTTGAATTTTAGCAAGTGCTGCAGCTGCTGCATTTGCTTCTTCTACCGTTTGAGCACTTCTGCTTTGGCTCGAATCCATTGCTTTCACCGCGGCATCTGAAGCGGATTTTAGCTGTTGGATCATTTTGTGAATGTCGCCCGTGCTCTCTTGTGTGCGGCTTGCAAGCTTACGAACTTCATCCGCAACTACCGCAAAACCTCGGCCTTGATCACCAGCTCGCGCGGCTTCAATCGCGGCATTTAGTGCTAATAGGTTGGTCTGTTCCGCTATATCTTGAATGACAGTCAGTGAAGATGAAATGTTCTGTACATCTCCTTCAAGGCGAGACACCACAGTGTTTGCTTCTGATACTTCACTTGCAAGGTCTGCTACGGAACCTGCAGCAGCGTTGACAATTTGCTGAGCTTCTTTTGCATTGTTCTCTGCAAGTTTAGCTGAGTCAGCCGCTTGGCTTGCGTTGCTTGAGATCTCTTGCGCTGTTGTCGTCATCTCGGTCATCGCCGTTGCTACTTGTTCTGTCTCTTCACGTTGACCTGTCGCTATTTCGTCGACCTGAGCTGCGCGAGAAGACATGCTGCTCGTTTCTGATACAACTTGCTGACCCACATCGCTCACGCTACGAATGATGGTCTGTAGGCTAGCAACAAAGGCATTAAAGTTCTCACTGAGTTTGGCGAACTCAGGCGCTTTGAAGGTTTCCATTCGAGCCGTTAGGTCGGCCTCACCACTTGCAAAGGCACTGATTGAACGGTCAAATTGCTCGAGTGGTTGCATGATTGTACGGTTCACTGCAACAGCGAAAACCGCTACCACTAAGGCAATCAAGCCACAGAAAATTGCAATGGCAGTTAGTGAGCTTTGTAGCGCAGCATTCGAGCTCTCTTTCATGTCACTGATGACTGCGTCAATATCATCAGTATAAAACCCAGTTCCAAGCATTAAATCCCATTGTGGAATAAAGATTGAGTAGCTGAGTTTTGGTAACGCAATGGACTGACCTGGCTTAGGAAAGTAGTAAGTGGTGAATTCCCCAATTTTTGAGTTCTTAATCAGGTCTTGGATTAGGTAATTGCCTTGTTTGTCTTGAAGGTCGTAGTAATTTTTACCAATGCCATCGGTACCTTGTCCGATGACGATTCTTACACCCTTAGAGCTGTAGCCAAAAATATAACCAGATTCACCATATTCTAGAGTTTTTAATGTGGGTAATGCTTCTTCAAGCGTGGCACCTTTTTCTAAGAAAGGAGATATCGAAGACTGAGCCATTTGCAGGTACGCTTTGAGTTCCTTTTCTTTCATCGCCATCATATTGCTACGCGTCGATTCTACTTGTTGTGCGGTTAGCTCAGTGCTCTTCATATACGTCACGCTCATCATCCCAATTGCCATTAGTAGCAAAGGGATAAAAGAGAGAATATAAAGGCGGTTTTTGATGGTGAGGGTCATTAGCACTTCCTATGTGATTGTCTCAGGCAATTTTCAACACATTATTAATGTGGTTTCGAAATGTAAACGGACTTGTTGTTGAATTGTTATCCTAAAACCTTTTTGTTTGATAAATATGATGGCGGTTAGGTTTTGAAGTGATAGGTGGTGCAACTAAGTACTTATCTGTAAAAAGAGCCGTTCGTTTCGATGCTTTTGAATTTGGCGCTGCTTTGGTAGAATGCGACGCTTTGTAGCACCCTGCTATGTCTATTCGTTAAGTGAGAAAGATTCATGAACAAAAGCCATGTGACTATTGGTTTAACTAACCCAAAGAGCCCGACAAACGTTGGCGCGGTTATGCGTGCGGCGGGTTGCTACCAAGTCGACGAAGTTAAATACACAGGGCAACGCTACGACAAAGCTGCAAAATTTCACACCGATACCAAGAGTGCAACGCGCACTATCCCGCTTACTGGTGTCGAGTCGTTTTTAGATAACCTTAATTCAGAAACTAAGATCGTATGTGTGGAGTTGGCTGAGGGTGCGACACCACTGCCACGTTTTAAACACCCAGAGAACGCTATCTATATCTTTGGGCCTGAAGATGGTTCTATTTCTCAAGATGTCGCTGACCGAGCTGACCATGTTGTTTATGTACCAACTGTTGGTTGCATGAATCTAGCAGCAACAGTGAATGTGCTACTTTATGATCGCCTTGCTAAGTCAGATGAAATGGACGAGAGCAACGAGCTGATCAAGAAAAGCCGCGATAATCGTAATCACCTGCAAGTGAAGCAGGGGTAGATATCGTTCTAATCGTGTCTGGTCTCTTAATATCCAATGCAGATTAAAGAAAACCCCTTATTCGTAGGAATAAGGGGTTTTTACTTGGTTGATCTCGGATCTTAGGTTTGGCTATTCAGTACATTTGGAAGCCATAATTTGCAGTGGTTGCCCCGCATCATCGAATTGTAAGCTCCATACATACTGCCCAGCATTACGAATAGTGATAGCGGTATCTTGTCCGTAACCACCTTTAATTAACGAGTTAAGTTGTCCTAACTTTAGGTTAAGCCCATCCGCTGTGAACTGAGGTGACCAAGCCTTGGATGCATATTGCATGCGATAACTGCCCGGTTTTTCAGTGGTGACGACTTGGTAAGTGTTGTCACCTTTATATTCAAACTCTCGTTGACCCACGTGTTTCCAACCTGAATCAGCAAAATTGCCAACCACATAAAGCGGGCTCGAAATAGGGCCTTCAGCTTTTATTGTTGGATTGTCACATTGAGCCATGAAACCTTGTCCAACTTCATCTCCTGTCGCTAGTATCACCGCAATTGGCCCTTTTTCACTTGGCTGTGTTATCGACAAGAAACGAGCTTCAAATGGGCTTAGAACGATAGAGTAGTGGCCATCAATAGCTGAGATCGATTGCTTGGATTCAATATCCTTCAGATCAGCTATGGAGCCGACTTTTTCTTTGGCTAGTTTTATGGTTTGTTCTTTGTTGGTAACGTTCACTGCGTAGACAACAGTATCGCCTTCATAGGCTTTGTGATCGACATAGGCGACATCATTGGCCATCAGGTTTGTACGTTTACCTTGTGATAGAGCGGGGTGCGTTTCTCTCAGTTTCATCAAGTTTGTCACGTATTGCTTTAAGTCTTTTTCGTGCGCATTGAGTTGAGCTGTGACACCTTCTACTTTACCGCTAGTACGGGCTACGTGATCATCACACAGACCATTAATAGCACAGTCATCAGTCCATACTTTGTCTGAAAAACCTTCTAGCTGATCGCCTATTTCGTCCCCATAGTAGGTGGTTATTGGGCCGGTATAAGCTGCTTGGAATGAAAATGCCGCTTTATAGCGCTGCCAATACCCTTTGTCTTGTGGAGAAGCGATATCACCGCGCTGTAATAAGTCACCAAAGCGCACAAGGTCATGGTTACCGATCATTAAATTTGGCTTCGCGTGGTCTGGGTATAACGAATGTAAAGACATGCCTTCTGCAAGCCACTCTCCACCTTTGTTCCCCACGCCAGCTTCGTTTACAGCAAAGGTTTCCGTCAGGCGGTAGCGCATCGGGAAATCAAACGCAGAACATAAGGCTGGTGCTTCATTTGAACCGTAGCCTGTTTCAATAATGCGGTTCTCACCTGCCCAAATTTCCGCGACCATATAACCCAGAGGGTTCACGGTTTTACCTTCGCTGTTTACGTATTCGACTTGAGAAGAAGCGGTGTCTACCGTTTCTCTGATTTGACTCCAAGCTTCTTTTGGCACTTGATAAGCTTGATCTAAGCGCCAACCATCAATTTTGAGTTCTTTGATCCAATACTCGGCAACTTCTTGATAGAAGGCTAGGCTCTCAGGGTATGAGACTGGATTATCATCTCCTTGGGGCAGCTTACCTGTTGGTGACGGCACTACGTTTTTTTTGTGGTGGCCAAATACGCCATCAAAGAAGACATAAAGCCCACGAGCATGCGCTTCTTCAACTAAGGTTTTAGCTTCTTCCATCGTGCCGAATCTCGGATCGATATTGAAATAATCGGTGGCAAAATAACCGGTTGCATCCAGTCTATCGGCCCAATGGTCTTGTTTTTCGATAGGCTCTGAATTAAAGATTGGGGTTAGCCAAATGCCGTTCATGCCAAGAGATTCAATGTAATCAAGTGAGTCGATAATACCTTGGATGTCTCCGTTATGGTGACTGGTTCCGTAGCCTGTCCCATGACCAATTGAGTCATCACCACTGACAAAGCTTTCGACCATTACTTGATAGATCCTCAAGTCATTCACGTCGGCATTCGTATTCGTTTGGCATTGGTATGCTGTTGGTTCTTGAACTGATTCAGGTGCAGATTGGCAACTTGCAAGTAGGATGGCGGTAACGGCCAACGCGGTATTGGATAGAGAAAGTTTCACGTAAAGGTCCTTATTATTATGATTTAACCTATTATTCACCATCCTGATATTCTATAAATCCTCCGTTAAATAGTGGCAATAGGAGTAGACGGTAGGCTGAGAGACTGAGGTCACAATATGTGGTTAGGGCGAGTTGATCTTTCGAGCTGATTTTTGCAGCGAGTTGCTGGGTATTTATACAAGGCAGAGGCGTCGATGTGTAGCTAGCCTACATGAGAAGCCGATAACGCAGTAGAAATGACCAGCAAACGCTGCCCGAAGGGTTCGGCTAAAAGCGCTTTACTCTTTGTTGAGGGAGATTTGCTTAGAATGACTAGGCTACTTCCCCCTCGCCGCGATTAAAACGCTTTTATCTCGAACGAAATTTAACCACGAAAGGTCAACACGCCCTAGCTTCTTATACATATTATGATGAAGTGCTGATTTTTGAGTCGGAACGAGATTTGTACGGGAAGATATTTTTATGCGGTATGTACCAGCCTTGTTGAGAATAAGTCATTCTCTGTTTCTAATGTTATCTATCCCGTAAGCAATCGGATATTATCTTGGGTTCATCATTAGATAATTGAAGGGTTAGATAACACCATGGAAGACAAGCAATTACTTGCCGCGTTGCAACAACACCCTGTCCTCGATCTGTATCAGTTATTCCAAGAAGTTGGTCAAAACCGCTCTCTGTATGCATTACTAGAGAGGTTATCTTCCCTTAAAGAACAGCACCAACTGAGCACTCGTCTTAGCCCTTTTAAGCCTCACATCGAAGGGTTGCTGGCTCAATTTGATAGCACTACACCGGACAGTGATATTCTCAAAGCGGTTGCTCTTCAGTCTGAGATTCAGCAACGAGGCCACAGCATGAGTCGTTACATCATGACATCGGACAATCACCGCCATTTTTCCCCAAATGCAGACCTAGTGATGTTTGGTGATTCGATCACCGAATGGGCACCTTGGGCGGATATTTTTCGGGATGTTTCGATGGTCAATCGCGGTCTCGCGGGTGATACCACAACAGGCATGTTGCGCCGCATTGATACCACGTTGAATGTGAATCCAAAGCTAGTGTGTTTTATGGCAGGGATAAACGATTTAGCGCAAGGTTATGATGTCGACCATATCTACCAGAACTACATTGATATGCTTAAGGTGTGGCAAGAAAATGATATTCAGATTTTGGTGCAATCTACTCTTTATGTGGGCTCCAAACTGCAAGGTTTGAATCCGTCGGTTGAACTGCTCAATAGCAAGATAAGCGAGTACTCTTCTCAGCAAGGCATTGCGTTCTTAGATGTGAATTCAGTATTGTCACCTAATAAGCTTTTGTCGAATGAGTACTCGTGTGATGATCTGCATTTGAATGCTAAAGCTTACCAAGCTTGGGCTGAGGTGCTTCAACCTACGATAGCTGATCTACTAAAATAAACTCACGCAAATAGCCAAATAGCCAAGTAGATAAATAGACAGACAGCTAATTAAACAGCTAAACCGATAAACAGCTTAGCAAATACAAGAAAAGCCAACCCCTAGATTTGTTTCGCGAACCATAAGGACATCAATGTGAACCTAAGACAGTTGGAAGTCTTCTACGCCATTATGCAGAACGGAACCGTATCTGGAGCCGCGCGCAGCTTGCATGTGTCGCAACCTAATGTGACTCGTATTCTGGCGCATACCGAGCAACAACTCGGGTTTGGATTGTTCGAGCGTGTGAAAGGTCGGTTGGTACCAACGGTTGAGGCGAAAACCTTGTTGCCAGAAGCGGAGAAGGTCTATCAACAACTGGGGCAGTTTCGCTCTCTGACCAACAAAGTAAAGCAAGGCCATCAGCATTTACGCATTGGTGCTCCGCCGATTTTGGCGACCAAATTGCTGACTCCGGTCATAGCTCAAATGTCTCGCGAGCAAGAACTCTCTTTTGAGTTGCTGACAGCGAACCGTGATGAACTATGTGCTGGGTTGTTAAAGCATGAGCTTGATATTGCCATCGCGTTTGGGGACGAAACACCGCCTGCCATATTAAGTGAAACGCTATTAACCGAATCACTCAAGGTTTTGGTCCCCTCCAATACGGCTGAACACTTGCCCGCAGAATTAACTCTTGATGGCCTGATTAACTATTCTTTGCCAATCATCGGGCTTGATAGCCGTGATCCATTAGGCCTTCTGTTACATCAAAGCCTTATTGCGCGAGATGAGGATTATCACCATCCGATATCTGTGCGTGGATATAGCGCGGCGGCGGAACTGGTGAAGCACCAAGCGGGGTTTGCGATTGTGGATCCGTGGACTGCAGAGCAGTATCAAAATGACGATTCAGTTTGCGTGTTGCCGCTAAAGCCAGCAATTCCATTCTCGGTATCGACTTTGTGCGCAGAGCACACCCCTCAGTCGGTTTCTGTTAAGCAATTTATCGTTTCATTGAAGAGCCACACTCACCCTATAACTTAAGGTTATAGGCTCGCCATAAATAGGTATTCGGCAGCTTCTAAGTTCTTAATTAAAGTAAACCCATACAAGGATTTATTAATTAGGAATACTCATGTCTATCGCTCAACCTTACCTTCTTTTTCTTGGGGATGTTACCGACCCACTTGCCGCAAAAACAGCTTGCGGTATCCACCAATGGCGACCAGAAATCTGCCTAGGTCAACTGCGCTTAACAGGCGATACGGTTTCTCTTGGTTTAACGGACATGACCTTACAAGAGGCTCAAGCAAAGGGGGCGAAAACGCTCGTGATTGGCACGGCAAATCCGGGTGGCGTTATTCCTGACTCTTGGCAGCCATTCATAATGGCCGCTGCAGAAATGGGATTTGAGATTGCATCGGGTATGCACCAGCGCTTGAGCGAATTTTCACCGCTTGCTGACATGAAACAGCGAGGATTGACTAAGCTTCATGATGTACGCCACTTTGATGGTGATCTAAAGGTTGGTAACGGCAAACCACGACAAGGTAAACGCCTTCTCACAGTCGGAACAGATTGCTCAGTCGGCAAAATGTTCTCGGCGCTGGCGATTGAAAAATCGCTTAAACAAGCGGGAACGTCAGCTCAGTTTAAAGCGACAGGGCAGACGGGTATCTTGATTGAAGGTAGCGGGATTTCGATTGATGCTGTGGTCGCGGATTTCATTTCCGGTGCGGTTGAAGCGATTAGCCCCGATTTTACTGACCACGAGTGGGACATCATTGAAGGGCAGGGTTCTTTGTTCAACCCTTCGTTTGCAGGCGTGAGTTTAGGGTTATTGCATGGCGCACAAGCTGATGCTTTGGTGCTGTGTCACGAAGTAGGGCGACCACATATTCGCAACCTTCCTCATGCGCAATTGCCAAGCATAGAACAGACCATTGAAGCGAACTTGCAAGCCGCGCGATTGACGAATCCAGACGTGAAACTGGTCGGCATTTGTTTGAACACGTCGGCGATTAGCTCTGAAGACGCTGAGACATTATGCCAAGAATGGACCACACTCTATCAAGTACCCGTGACGGACCCGGTTCGTTTTGGTGTACAACACATTACTGATCATTTGCGACATTCACTTTAACGATTTCATCATTTCTACGTTTCCATTTGTTAAAGCGAACATCAATCGAGTGAAATTATGAAGATTACAGCAGAACCCATTACTATCGCGATGCAAACACCTTTTCGCATCTCTCGTGGCAGCCGAACTGAGTGTCACGTTGTTCGTGTTTACATTGAACATGGTGGCATACAAGCTCAAGGCGAATGTACGCCTTACCCACGATACGGCGAGTCATCAGAGTCTGTGTTAGCGCAAATCCAACAAGCGTCTAGCGCACTTGAAGCTATGTTTGCACGAGGCGTTACCGATCCCGCAGAGCTAAGAGATCATCTTCAGTCTTTATTGACCGGGGGGGCAGCGCGAAATGCGGTCGATTGTGCGCTTTGGGATTTCGAAGCGCAGCAGAATGGTCAGATGTTTCCAAATAGCTTGTTTGAGTTACCTGCTCAAATTGTGACTGCAATGACAGTCTCCATTGGTACACCAGAAGCGATGGCGACCCAAGCACGAGATTATGTGGCGAATGGCGCTAAGCTCCTAAAAGTGAAGCTTGATGGCGAGCAGGTAGTAGAGCGTGTTAGTGCTGTGCGAGAAGCGGCACCTGATGTTCAGATTGTACTGGATGCTAATGAAGCGTGGACAGGGTTGAATCTCGAAGAGTTGTTCAATCAACTTACTGAGTTTGATATCGCGATGATCGAGCAACCTTTGCCGCAACAACATGATGCGTCACTGGCACATATCAATCACCCGATCCCACTGTGTGCTGATGAAAGCTGTCATACCACTTCGCAACTATCATCTTTGTTAGGCAAGTATGAAATGGTCAACATCAAGCTCGATAAAACGGGCGGTTTGACCGAAGCCTTGGTACTTGCTGAGGAAGCTCAAAGGCTCGGTTTTACTTTGATGTCGGGTTGTATGTTAGGCACCTCATTGGCGATGCGGGCAGCGCTGCCTATTGCGGTTCAATCTAAAATAGTCGACCTTGATGGCCCTGTGTTACTCGGGCAAGATGTTTCGCCAGCACTGACTTATCAAGATGGGATGATCATTCTTTAAGGTGGTTTAGGATTGCCCATTAGAAATAAAGAATGGGCAAAAATAAGTAACTAGAAAACACAATGCTTAGCAAAGTCGCCGGCTTCATTAGCAGTCCAGTCACCTTTAGGCTTTTCTTTCATATCAGTACACCAAGCTTCACTGCCAACTTCTGTACAGGCCATTAATTGAGTCGCGAGAAATAGAATTAATGCGATTTTTTTCATAATAAACATTCCTTTCTTGTTTAAATTCTTGCTTATCACTGTATTAAATACTATTCGTGATTGTTATAGCAACCAGAGACTTAAGGGGTTTAAAGACGATATGGATTTGAGCTGAAATAGCGATTTGGTAACGAGAAGAGATGACGGAGTCTCAAGATCGAAAAAGCCAGCAACATGTGCTGGCTTTGAAATTCTTGTACGCTTCTATTTGTTAGTGCGCTTTAACTACTTGTCGAGTTATACCAGTTTCATCTCTTGGATGATGTCTGAAGCAATTTCTGGCTTCGTGCTCGTTGGTTTCTCGTGTAAGTCTGATTTTAATTGTCCCTTACGGTTACTTAGGCCTGCTTCAAGTTTCTTGAGTGCTGAAGCGATAGCTGGATACATAACGTCATCTGTAGCTTTTGCGTTTACACGTACACCTTCGTAGTTGGTGAACACTTCAACCTGGTGTTGACCATGTTCTTTTGTGATGATGATGTCGCAGCTGATCAGTGATGGGAAATGGTTAGATATCTTCTCGAATTTACCTTCGATGTCTTTGCGTGACTCGTCGTTAATTGATACATGATGTGTTTGAACATTTATTTTCATAAATCATACCTTTCCAATGACTGTGTCATTTAAACGTAGCAAACATCGGTTAGTTTAACCAACTGCGAAATACCACATGTGTGATTCACTTCAGTGTTATCAAATAATCTCCCTTTACTCCCTTGAAAGTCCGAAGAACTGATCGCATATTATGTTTCGTGTTTTCAATACATGTTCAAAAATACCTCACTCGCGAAGCATTCCTCTAATCTATCTTGCCAGCCTAGGTTTTATCGCCTTAACCAAACGTCAGCTCAAATACTTATTCTAGTTTAAGTTTTATAAATCATTGCTAGTTTGATGCCGATAATGCTTTCTTTTTAAATCACTGCAGTTGATATAAAAAGTGTGGTTTATATAAAAAAGCAAAGCTCCGTGAATGCGGCTATTGAATAAGGCAACTCTTGGCTGCCTTTATAGCGCCATCTGGTTTTTGCGACAGCTATGACTCTTCAAATTGATAAGAAGAGGGCACCACAATCACGCCTTGTTTTGATATATGGAAGCGTTTGGCGTCGGCAAGGCTATCAACACCGATCTGGGTTCCGTCAGGCACTTTGACGTTCTTATCGATGATGCAGTTTTGTATGTGGCAGTTTTTTCCAATCTCAACATCTTCAAACAGAATACTATCAATCACAATCGCGGCATTGCTGACTTTCACTTTTGGGAAGAAGATAGAGTTTTGCGCCGAACCACCTTCAATCACAACACCATTGGCGATCATCGAGTTGATGAATATCCCTTGGTTACCTTCGACCGAAGCAATGGTTCGTGCGGGCGGCAGTTGTGGCTCATAAGTGCGAATAGCCCAATCCGGTTGGTATAAATCGATAGGTGAGGCCGGTTTCAACAGATCCATATTCGATTGGTAATAAGAGTCGATAGTACCCACATCTCTCCAGTAAGCATCTTGCGTCACACGTCCTTCCTCATCACCAAACCTATACGCGTAAACGCTGTTATTGCCGACTAACTTAGGAATGATGTCTTTGCCAAAATCGTGGTTTGAGTCTGGATCTTCTGCGTCTGCCATTAATGCCTGTGTTAGTACTTCTTTATCAAAGATGTAGATCCCCATTGAAGCCATGCTTCGAGTTGGTCTACCGGGTACGCACGCGGGGTAACGTGGTTTCTCGGTAAAGTTATTGATTTGTAGAGACTCGTCTATTTCCATCACACCAAACTCTTTGGCTTCGTCAATCGAAACCTCCATGCACGCCACGGTCAGGTCAGCCTCGTTCTTTTTGTGCTGCTTGAGCATTGGCGCGTAATCCATGCGATAGATATGGTCGCCGGATAACACCACCACATGTTTGGCTTCACTACGAGAAAGCAGATACAAGTTTTGATAGATGGCATCAGCAGTGCCTCTGTACCAGCTATCACCGGTTCGCATTTGTGGGGGAACATTGGTGATGTATTCGCCGAGCTCGGGGTTAAGCACTGACCAACCATCTCTCAAATGTTTTTGCAATGAGTGTGATTTGTACTGAGTCAGCACCAAAATTTGGCGTAGCCCAGAGTGTAAGCAGTTCGCGAGAGTGAAATCGATGATTCGATATTTGCCACCAAAGGGGACCGCAGGTTTTGCGCGGTTATCGGTAAGGGGAGAAAGCCGAGAGCCAACACCGCCGGCCAGAACGATTGTTAGAGTGTCTTGCATGGTCAGAACCTCAATGTATTTATGATTATGAACATAGACTTGCAAGCACTAAGCCAAATGTAACTCATTGAATATTAAACGAGATGAGAATGAATTCTGCGAGATTGCACCAAGTTGATGCGTACGAGGTGTTGGCTTGCTCTATTTTGATCCAAATAGATCCGGGCAAGGTGAAGGGGTTATATGATCAACGACGACTGGTTTTTAAACGCATCCGTCTGGTACGCAGACATCGATACTACAGCCAAGTACAAGGCTGGTGGGAAACAGTACTCAACAGACGTTGATATTGATCCATGGGTATTCATGATCGGTGGTGGTTACAACTTCTAATTAACATCTTTAGTTTATTAAAAGCGCTCAAGCTCCAGCCAGCTTGGGCGCTTTTTTCTTTTGATCAACAACGTCACAAACAACGCAAGCAAATCATGCATGAGTAAAAATTGATGTGGCGATTGCAATCATCGTTACCATCAAAACAAAAGCGCCAAGACTTGTTAAGTCGTGGCGCTTTTTTAGCTCATAGTTTAGTTCATCGCTTATTTAGTCGCGATAGCAAAGGCCTATGGCTGTTGCTTAGTTGGTGCTAGAGCAATCTCACGGATACATACGTTTTGTGGTTGTTGGTAAGCGAATGATACCGCACGAGCGATATCGTCAGCTGCCAGTACGCCGCCCATGTCTACTTTCCAAGAATCGTAACCGTCTTTGATCTCTTGAGAGGTTGTATGAGACAGAAGTTCAGTCTCTACAGCACCCGGTGCGATAGTGGTAACACGAACATTTGAAGCAGCAACTTCTTCACGAACGTTCTCAGAAATAGCGTGTACCGCGAATTTAGTACCACAGTAAGCAGCGTGGCTTGGGAATGTTTTCTTACCCGCGATTGAGCTGATGTTGATGATAGTACCGGTATTGCGTTCCATCATAGGAGCAAGTACAGATTGCATGCCGTTTAGAAGGCCAATCACGTTCACGTCGAACATTGTCTTCCACTCTTGTGCGTCTTGAGTATCGATTTGACCAAGAAGCATTGCACCAGCGTTGTTGATAAGCGCGTCTACAGGGCCAAATTTCGCTTCACCTTGTGCGATTGCTGCATCAAAAGACGCTTTGTCTGTTACGTCTACTTTTACAGATAGAGAGTTTGGTAGGTTCAACGCTTCAAGGCGGTCAACACGACGAGCTAAAAGTAGCAGAGGGTGGCCTTCATCGCTTAGACGACGAGCGATTGCTTCACCAATACCAGAGCTTGCACCTGTAATTACGATTAGTTTTTTCATTTTATTTCCTCTGTACTTTTATTGCGTCGGTTGGCTACGACGTATTGTTTAAGTGCATTCGAATCAAGTGCTTGTTGCCTTGCTTCGTTGCGATGGAGGTATATTAAAGAAAATAGCATTGTTGATATATGGCGCTTTACTTGAAACACTGTTGCTGTGGTGCAACAATAAGTGCGTTCACTCTATTACTTCATCATCTTAAAATTTCACAACTAAGCTGGCGACCATGCTCAATCAAATTAACCTGTCTGATATTCGTTCTTTCGTGCTTATCGCGCGTTTAGGTAACTTCACTAAAGCGGCGGAGGAGCTTGATGTGTCGCGCTCCCACGTATCACGCCAAGTGAGTAGCTTAGAAAAGCAGATGGGCGTGACGTTGTTTATCCGCACCACTCGAACCTTAAGACTGACGCACGCAGGGCAAGATCTATACGCGAGATGCGAACAAGCCTTAGATAATATAGACCAAGCTCTGATTGCTGCGGTTGATGATGTCGAAGAGGTACGTGGCGACATAAAAGTAAATTGTGTTGGCGGTTATCTGGGAGAGGTGATTATTGCGGATCTGGTTAATGAGTTTATGCAGCTTTACCCAGACATCAGCATTAGTCTTGATTTCAGTAGTAACCGAGTCGATTTGATTGAAGACGCCTTTGATATCGCTTTTCGTATGGGGAGCTTAGAAGACGCGGGCTTTATCGCAAGAAAGCTTTTGGACATTGAGATGGGAACACTCGCGAGCCCTGAGTATTTTGCTCGCAAAGGGAAGCCAAATCACCCTAAAGATCTAATCCATCATGATTGCTTAACGGGGTCAGTGCGTAAGTGGAGTTTTCAAGCGTTGGACGACACCAAGAAAACGGTCGATGTGCATGTGACGGGCAGGTTGCAATGCAAAAATGGTCGAGTGTTGGTACAGGGCGCGAAGTCGGGCAACGGAATTATTCGCGTACCAACTATCTATTGCTTACAAGAACTGAATGACGGGCAATTGCTGCAAGTGTTTGATGAGTGGGTGGTGCCGAAAGTGGACTTTTCAGCGATCTACCATCGAGACCGCTATCAACCAAGCCGAATCCGAACCTTCATTGATTTTGTGAAAGGCCGTTTTGACCAAATGCCAGTGAGCTAAGGCTTCGCGGTTTTCTCTTTCGTTATACCTAGAATAAATGTAGACAGAACGTATAGAAAAATAACAACAGTAAGGTCGTCATTATGTTCAATATGGACTTTTCAAAAAAGCTGGTTATAGAAACCGAATCATTAGATTGGATTGCAAGCCCTGCCAAAGGGGTGTGGCGTAAGCCGCTAGAAAGAGAAGAGAAAGAATCGGGCCACACGACTAGCGTGGTGAAATACGATCCTGAATCTTCGTTTTCTGAGCACCCGCATCCGCAAGGTGAAGAGATCTTCGTATTAGATGGCGTGTTCTCAGATGAAACGGGTGATTTCCCTGCTGGCACTTATATCCGTAATCCGCCGGGCAGTGCGCATTCTCCATCAAGTAAAAATGGCTGCACGATATTGGTTAAGCTTAACCAATTTGATGCGAGAGACTTAACTCAAGTTCGTATCAATACACTAGAAACGGAGTGGCTTCCGGGCATTGGTGGCTTACAAGTCATGCCACTGCATGAGTTTGAGCACGAACATGTCGCGTTAGTGAAATGGCCCGTTGGTGAGCGCTTTCAACCACACCGTCATTTTTGTGGTGAAGAGATCTTTGTGTTGTCAGGCACTTTTAAAGATGAACATGGCGTGTATCCAAAACACACTTGGATGCGTAGCCCTCATATGAGCGAGCATTTCCCTTATGTGGAAGAAGAGACGGTTATCCTAGTGAAAACGGGTCACTTGCCATTGGTATAATTGCGAACCTAACATTTTTATAGAAAGACATGCAGAATAAACACATAAATACAAAAATCCGATATCAAAGGTGATATCGGATTTGAACTCAATAATTCAGAGTTCCACACGCTCTCCTCTCACGAAGTCTTTACACGTATCTGTGTACCGATAATCGGGTGTTTATCGTCTTATCGTTGATGTCAGGTAAAGGTTGATACAAGCTTCTAGTAATGTCGGATAATACTTGGTCGTAAACTTGCGATACGATGCTAGAAATATCACTGGTTAATTCGTATAAGCTATCTGTCGGTTGAGTTAATTCGTTGCTCGATGCGATCTCTGTGAGTGCATGCATCGCACGTGTACAAATCGGTGAGCCACTAGTGATAGGGCAGATAATTGATAGTTGGTTGAGTTTTCGATGTGTCTGAGATGCATAGAATTTGAATCTCGCATACTCCTCAGGTTGTTCCATATCCGCCTTTTCTATTCCAGGGATAGACATTCGTAACTTGGTTAGGGTCTCCATGCAATCTAAGATCTGTTGCCAGTTCATATGGTATTCTCGGCTCATGTCTTCTCGCTCAGATTGGATCAACCAGATGATCATCACCTCATCCATTAAGAACATGCTGTGGCGAATCGTTTTGCCATGAATCGATTGGTTACGCACTAAGCTACGGTTTTGCCAGTCGCAGTGCATGGCGATGAGCTTGAGGTGATAGATGCGGTACATAGGGCGGCTATCGAACGACACATGAGATTGAAGCAGTTCCGATACCTCAAGTATGTTGTCGTAAATCTGATTCACCTTTCGAATTGAGTCGCTCGTCAATTGATACGCCAGAGCATAATGCGTTGCCGCGCGATGTTTGCGTGATAGCAACAATAACTGTCTGAGTAGAACTAAGGTTTCAAACCGGTGTGATAGCGCTGTTTCTCTCTTCCTTGAGAAATGATACAGGGCGGAAAGTACTAATAGGGATAAACCCACTGAAATAACGACCAACATATTCAACTCCTAATATCTGAATACCTACTTAGTGGTAGTGCAGACACCGTGCCAAAATAAATAAGTCTTATATTTCATTGAGTTATGTTTTTAGTCTAATTATGGATGATCAATCATGGTGCATGACTTCACCATTCGAGTGAATGTTTCTCATATTTTGCAGGATTTTTTGAGAGGTTACGCGTTTCTAACGATAGGTTGGGGAGGTTTCGGTAAGTAGAGACACTTTGGCGATCCATCTTTGGTTCGTTTTAAGTTGCTGAAATCAAAAAGGCCTCATCCCTTATATGCTTTAATTCTAAAAGCGTTAAGAGTGAGGCCTTTCAATGTTCATTTCGCAGTAGTTGCCTTAACTACTAAGTGTTTAGCATTGAAGGCTAAACGTTATGCAAGCTTAAGGTCGAACTCGCTGCGGTACATCACCATATCTTCAATGGTCAGTACTGGCATGTTGTGCAACTTACCGAAAGCCACGATCTCCGGCGCTTTTGCCATTGTGCCGTCTGGGTTAGTTACTTCACACAATACACCTGCTGATTGAAGACCTGCCATTTGCATCAGATCCACAGTACCTTCTGTGTGACCGCGGCGAGCCAATACGCCACCTTTACGAGCACGTAATGGGAAAACGTGGCCAGGGCGAGCAAGGTCAGTAGGCTTAGCTGTTGGGTTTGCAGCTGTCTTGATCGTTGTTACACGGTCAGCGGCAGAAACACCTGTCGTTACGCCAACTTTCGCTTCGATAGTGACGGTAAACGCAGTTTGGTTTGCGCTGTTGTTATCAACAACCATAGGTGGAAGTTCAAGTTGGTTCGCTTGCTCGTCAGTTAGACACAGGCACACAATGCCGCTACATTCGCGGATCATAAGCGCCATTTGAGCATTTGTTAGGTGTTCTACTGAGTAGATGATGTCGCCTTCGTTCTCGCGATCTTCATCGTCAAGTAAAAGTACGCCACGACCTTCGCGCAGAGCTTGCAGTGCGTTTTCAACGCGAGTGATTGGTTCGCCAAATTCGGCAAGTAGTGAAGACTGATTCATGGTTAAACTCCTAAAATATCACCAGAATCAGGGCTGTATGAGGGATCTCAACCGAGCACAACAAAGCCTACTCATAACAAGTAGACCTATACCAATCCTACTGTGATTGGCACTAGCTCATTATGGTTTTATCCAAAACGAAATGCACCCGTCTGAGTTGGAGAGGCTAACCCAATAATAGGCCTACCTTTCCAACTTAAACGAGTGTGTTTTCATTCTCTCTCATCCGGACTATGACCGTCGGCTCTGGCATCTCACCAGATCTGCTGACCTCGACGTATCGAGCGCTCGCGGGCTTATCTTTAGATTTTGCTAAAAACATACCGCCGGTGGGGAATTTCGCCCCGCCCTGAGAATAAAAATTAATAATCTGTTTTGCTTTGAAAGCAGACCAGATGGTAATCCTTTCAATAGTGGATTTAAAGGACTGACAGCAAAGTTTTTCAGATTCCAGCCTTATAATCGGGTAAGTGTTCACTTTATCAGCAGAACGCGTCCGGTAGTCTATTAGTGGGATGATGCCTTTGTCTCGTCTGGTTTCAGTGATTTTTGCTATCTCTATGAACATAAGTGGATGTCGAACATTATTGGTGCTGGCGTGGCCGTTCACTGAATCAATACTCAATAGGTCTGTTAATCGAAGATTGTTACACCATGACGGCTTGCTGACCGTTTTGACATAAAATTGATATTGGCAGTGCTAAGCTGCGCTAGCATCCGACTTCTTTATCCAAAAGATCTTAGTCATGACATCTCCGTTCTCTAACAAACCCAAAGGCTTATTACTGCTCGTTTTAAGTTTGTCTTCTCTCGTACCGTTTTTGATCTTTGGATCTTATTTTGACCTTGGGGCTGCGGTTTCGCCTTTCCAAGGCGCCTTCATAACTTTTGTGACTTACTCGGCGGGTAATCAAGGATTCTTGGTAACGCTAGCTGTTTTGTCTTTGGTATTGCTCACGATGAAATTTTCCAAAGCTAAGCTCGTCAGCCTTTGTATGCAGCTCGGCTTGTTGTTGGTTCTCAGCTTTGCAGCAAAAACTTTCTTAAAGCACTCTACAGAAAGCCCGCGTCCTTATTCTGAGTATTTGGTGACCCAAGAAGTCGTTGACATGCCAGAGCTGTTTTACGAACTGCCATTGGTAGAAAAGAACGCAGCGATTGCATCTGTGCAAGACAAGGTGAGTGAGTGGAGAACGCGTCACTGGTTGGGTGAGACTGACTATTCTTTCCCATCTGGGCACATGATTTTCGTTGGCGTGTGTCTGGCGTTCTTTGGCGGCTTGTTCCTAGAAGCGAAACGTTTTTACTTAGTCGGCGGTTTGCTAGTTTGGGCTGGTGGCGTTGCTTATAGCCGAGTTTGGCTTGGCATGCATCGACCTGAAGACTTGGCGGCGTCTATCGCCTTTGCTGGTTTGATCTACCTATTGGTACCACAGATTCCGACGCAAAGAATAGAACCTTTGTTACCGATGTTTCTAAGAGATAGCAAATGAGTAATAAACTTGCCTAGAAAAGCTCTGGTGAGACTTTTGAAAGAAAGGAATAAAAAACCGCCTTCGGAGAAGGCGGCTATTTAAACGATGACTGCTATTGAAAAGCTATAGATGCTATTTGAAACTATCACCGTCATACACTACAGGTTTTGATTGTAATTAACTGTATTAGTAAAAATTAACGCAGTTTAAACATACCAACCATTGATGCCAGTCGTTCGTTTACTTGGGAGATATTGTTGGTTTGCACCAAAGCTTGATCTCCATTTTTGTTGAGTTCATTTACAATGTCACTCAGAGCCACCATGTTACGACTAATTTCCTGAGTGACGCTGCTTTGCTCTTCTGCGGCCGTTGCAATTTGAATGCTTAGGTCATTGATACCCGTTACTTGTGACGTTAGCTCATTTAAGCTGCTGCCCACTTTCTCGGTGTTATCAAATGTTTCGTCACAAGTCCCTTTCGTCTTATTCATAGACTCTTCAACATTCTTGTTCACTGAAAGCAATCGAGTCAGCGCTTGTTCAATCTGTTGTGTACTCGCTTGTGTTCGACTCGCTAAGGCTCTCACTTCATCCGCTACTACTGCAAACCCACGACCTTGCTCGCCCGCTCGTGCTGCTTCAATCGCTGCATTTAACGCAAGAAGATTGGTCTGTTCAGCGATTTCACCAATCACTGTCAAAATATCACTGATTCCTTTAGTTTCTTGACTCATGCTTTCTAGGTTCGATGATGTGTTCTCTATCTCAGAAACTAGTGCATTAACCTTCATTTGTGCATCACCGACAGCATTGAGTGATTGCTCCCCGATATCGGACGCGACTTTAGTTGATTGCGCCGTTTCACCTGCATTTTGGGCAACGGCGTCAGCTGTTGAACTCATTTCTTCAATGGCAGTGACAATTTGTTCCGTTTCTTGCACGTGCTGATTCAAAATGTGGTTATTTTCATCTGATTTATGTTCAAGTTGCTGCACATTTTCTTTCAGTTCAGACGATGCTGCGTCAATTTTTAGCATCAAGTCTTGTATATGCTCGATGAATTGGTTTACACCAGATGCGATTTGCCCTAAATCATCGTGTTTCTTTACTTCGAGTCTCTGAGTTAAATCACCATCACCATTTGATAGCCCTGTAATGGTTTCTTTCAACGCTAGGATGGGTTTGTAAAGAATATTGAGAATGAATAACGTGGCAACTACGCTGATCAATAGGTAGACAATCGTGATCATAATTGCTTGCTGTTGAGCGACTTCTAGCGCTGCGAATACGACGCTTTTGTCTAATCCAACAAGTAGGTACCACTCTTTATCACCATAGCTAACCGCGCGGCTGAACATCACTTTGTCAACGCCGTTGATACTATAATTGACGATTGTACTTTCTGAATTTTGTGCTTTTCTAGCAACGTCTTTCAAAGAAGCATAATCCGTTAATTTAGTGCCGACTTTAACCACATTAGATGTGCTAGCCAGCACTGTCATGTCATTGGTCATCATCATTGAAATAGCACCGCTTAGGTCGATTTCAGAGACTGTGTCACTTAAAACATCGAGGGGAATGTCTGCCAATACCACACCGTTACCAAAATCTTTACCAATGCTCACCATTAAAGTACCTGTTGTGGAATCTGTATATGGGTCTGTATATACAAGGTTTCCTGAACGCTTACTTTCTTTGAACCAAGCTTTACTGCGAGGGTCGTAGCTTGATGGACTTTTGTGGTTATTCCAGCCTGGATAATCGAATGAGGCATAAGCATCACCATTGTCAAAACCTATCATTAAGTTGGCGACATCAGCACCTAGTGAACCCACGCGCATTCGCTCGGCATGTCTATCTTGATAATTATGTTGACGATAATCAGCAGCTACTTTTGCTACTGCTTGTGTTTTTGCTTCTAGGTAAGTCTCAACCTTATTCCCTTCAATGCGAATACGATCTTGTGTGCTCTGATAAATAGTGTCAGTGAGTGCTTCCTTCTTACTCTGATATGATAAATAGTTGGCTGAACCAACACTTATTGCGATTATTACTGATACGGCGACTAAAAGAACTTGCTTAAATCCAAGTTGTTTCATATGAATGTCCTTAATACTGAGCGTGCTCATCTACCTAGCTAATGATTATGGGAGTATATAGAGATATAGCGAATGCAACTACGCTCTCAATTGAACATTTAGTCTAATTTGAACAGTCTCAGCTCTGTATACAAAAAGATCATGAAATAATGGTTTATGCAGTAATGGTTCATTGATGGTGAATGAGAGGAAATCGTTACCGCCAGATAGAGATGTTTACGACAGTGTGGTACTGACTTTAAAGCTTAAATAAGGCGCCGCATTAGGGTATTTGAGCATAATGGATAACGTCACTAGTCAGTCATATGAGCTTGCTTATCGAGATGAGTGAGCTGTCATCAAAATAGTTACAAAACGTAAGCAACCTTCAGTACTTACGTTATCTCTATACTAACCAGCTAAGCCTTGCCAAATGGCAGTAAAGCCACTGATAGAACATAACAGTAAAGAACCAATACGTATCTTCTCTTTAGGAATGCTTTGCGTGGTCATTAACGCCACTTTGTAACCCAACCAAGCAGCAGGCAGCAAAGGTATGGTGATGATCAAATGGTGCATAGTGAAGAAGCCAATTGGGATCTGAACAATCAACGAAATGATTGAACTAAAGACAAAAAAGGCAGACAAGTTGCCACGAAGTTGATTGGCATCTTGGTGCTGTAGCAGTAGCGCCATCGGTGGGCCACCAATACCTGAACTGGTGCCAAAGAATCCTGAGAAGAATCCCGCGATGCCCATTTTGGCAGGCGTCGGCTCTAACCTAAACGGAAGCAAGCTGACAATCACTGCAAATACCACTAATAAACCTAACCAAAGTGACAACACGCTCGTTGAAACCATCACCAACAAGGCACCGCCTGCCAGAGAACCTGGAATGCGTCCTAGTAATGCGATTTTTAATCCGCCAATAGAAATGTTTGCACGGTGTTTAAAGGCGTTGAATAAAGAGATGAACAGGCCAACTAAACAGATAGGCGCAGGTACATAGTCTGGTGAAACCAAAAACAGCAGTGGGGCAGCCACAATGGCCAAACCAAAGCCGATTGCGGTTTGTACAAACGAGCCGACAAAAATGAGTGCCATCGCGATAAGGGCGGTCTGATCTAGGTATTCCATAAGCCTGCGAATAAGTTCAAAAGGGGAGAACGAATACTATAAAGTAAAACGGCAGGAATAGTCTTATTATTCAGTGAGGTTTATGCAAGTTTCGCTAGTTATAATTTCGATTTCAACGGCCAATAAAAAAGAGAGCGAATATCTCAGGATGTGATCCTTTCAATATCCACTCTCTTATTGGATTGCTTATCGATTTTTGCTGTTGGGGGAGTCAGCGTTAAACCTTAAACCTTAAACCTTAAGCCATTGCCAATTTCAGTCGCTCAATCGGCTTGTCATTGATAGGTAAATGGATAAGCGCTGCTGCAAATGCCAGTACCACCGTTGACCACCAGATCGGATCGTAAGACCCGTAGTAATCGTAAATACGACCACCAACCCAAGCGCCTAAGAAACTACCTACTTGGTGAGTGAAGAACACCAAGCCATACAAAGTTGATAGGTAACGAGCACCAAAGATCTGGCGAACTAAACCAGACGTTAGTGGAACCGTACCTAACCAACAGAAACCAATCGCCGCACCAAAGATAGCTGCGGTTGACTCCGTTACTGGCAGAGTCACAAACGCACCAATAACCACAGTACGTACTAAGTACAGTGCAGACATCACATGACGCTTGCTGAACTTATCGCCCATCACACCCCAGAAGTAAGATCCGAAGATGTTGAAGATACCCACATAAGCCAGTGCCATTGCTGCACTACTCGCAGGTAAGTTTTTGTCTGCTAAGTAACTTGGTAAGTGCGTTGCAATGAACATCACGTGGAAACCACACACGAAGAAGCCCGCGTGAATCAACCAATAACTTTTGTTCGAAAACGCTTCAGACAGTGCTTCTTTCAGTGTCTGGGTGTCTTCTACTTGTTTATTGGTTGCTAACTTCGGTGCTCGCATAAACAGCGCAAATGAGATCATCAAACAACAAAGCACGCCAAAGACTTGCATAGCACTTTGCCAATCAAATTCGTTCAACATGTATTGCGCGCCCGGAATTACCGCGAACATACCAAATGAACCTGCAGCTGTGGTTAGGCCGAATGCTTTAGCTGCGTGTTCTGCAGGTACAACTTTCGCGACAGCGCCTAATACAATCACATAGCTTGTTGCACTTAACCCAAGGCCAACCAATGCGCCTAGTGAAACGTAAAGCATGCTTGATTCGGTAGACATTGAGGTAAGAAGTAAACCCAAACCGTAAGCACATGCACCTGCAATAATGATGCGTCTTGCTCCCCATTTGTCAGCGGCCATACCAACAAAAGGTTGGAACACACCGAACAACAGGTTTTGTAGAGCAATAGCGAAGCTGAAAAACTCTCGACCCGTGCCGAAATGCTCTGAAATTGGCATCATGAAAATGCCGAATGATTGTCTGATCCCTAGACTGATAATAAGTGTGCCGATCCCAAGCCATACCAGTAAAGGAAAACGGAAAATGCTCATTCTAATACTCTCAAATTAATGGTGGTGATGTGAGTGGTCTTGCGCTGACATGTGTTGGTCTGTCATCTCATGGTGATGTTCGTGCCCAGAATGCTCATGCGCTGACTGCTGGTGGCAACCACTGCTTACGGCATGCTGAGCCAAGAGATCAATCAATGGCTGGCTGTGATGCACAATAACCAAACTAATGACGAGGAATAACGTCATTCTGGCCAGTTGGGCAAAAAGAGATTGTGAAAACATAAGGTGTTTACATGCGCTCTATGTTGTAAGAAGTCGCGCATCATAATGACGAGTGAGATATGTATCAAATGACCATTTGTGATTTAGTCTATGCGTTTTATGCATAGATATATGCATGGTTTTATGTGTCGCTGGAATTGGGACGAAACATGACCAATAAATAGGAAAACGTTAAGCTCACTGATTCAACGGTAGAAGTGTGTAATTCAGAATAGATACTTAATTTCATGTTCGTAACTGATTGCTTTACTGAAATATTTCACAAAACTGTAAAAACTAATATACAAACTAATTACCTCGCAAGATCGGCGGTTCGCTCGACTTATCTGCTAAACATCGTAAATTTGGGCGTAAATCGTTTCAACTGACTGAAACGCGATGTTAAAAGATTCAGGGAGAGTCATTCACATGGATAAAGATCATAACCTTCGCGAAAACTTACTGGCACTGATCTTAGGAAGCGCACTAGTTTCACTTGGCGTTATCTTTTTCAATCAAGTCGGTTTGCTCACCGGAGGCACGGCTGGTCTAGCGATCTTCATTACCAAAGTGACAGATTTGAGCTTTGGCCAAGTGTTCTTCGCACTTAACTTACCTTTCTATATTTTGTCGGTTGCTCGTATGGGCTGGCGCTTCACCATCAATACGTTTATCGCGGTTTCGATTGTTTCGTTCGCCGTGGATCACTTGTATCACGTGATTCAAATTGCCGAAATCCATGCATTGTATGCAGCCTTACTGGGCGGCGGTTTAATTGGTACCGGCATGCTAGTGATCTTCCGTCATAAGATGAGCTTGGGTGGCTTCAACATTCTGGCGTTGTTCCTACAAGAACGTTTTGGAATTCGAGCAGGTAAGGTTCAGATGGCACTAGACTGCACGATTGTTGTGCTGTCACTGTTTATCGTTGACGTGTCATTGGTTCTGTTGTCTGTACTGGGCGCGATAGTCACCAACTTGATTTTGGCGATGAACCATAAACCGGGGCGCTATCAACCTGTGGTAAAAGCGGAAGCAGCATAGTTCTGTTCGATCAAGCACTAGGTTCGCTTAAGCACTCGATTCGCATAAACAAAGCGTGATTTTCAGATTATGAAAACAACAAAGCCAGCATCAATTGCTGGCTTTGTTCTATTGAAATAGCGGATTCTATGTAGCGATTAACACTTGCCGCAACTGGCGTTCGGCTTAAGCTCGCAATCAATTACATTGCTGGCGTCTCGGGCTTTGTCTAGATTCTGAAAGGTCTCTATTAAGATCTCTTGCAGTAAATTTTCAACACCAGCTCTACGTCCAAAGAAGCACTAATTGCACTGTTCGTTCACACAACACTCGTCTTGTAAGAAATCAATCACGCCTGCTAGGCATTCATACTCTGCCACGCAGAATAAGGTTCTTCCCTCACGTCTTTGGCTGATTAGGCCCGCCGACGCTAGGCTCGAGATGTGGTGAGACAAGGTTGAACCTGGGATACCGAGTTCTTCTTGTAGGCCGCCAACTGCAATGCCTTGGTAGCCAGCTTTCACGACACTCTTATAGATAGTCAGGCGGATAGGGTGCCCCAACTCTTTGAGTGCTTTCGCAACGACTTCTAAGTTCATATAAACTCCTCAAGATTTAATTTCGATATTAGTCGAAATGTATGTCGAATTCAAATTAAAAAACGATAGCTGTGTAAGTCATTGAAAAACTGTGTTTTCGAAAATCATTTCGATTTTTATCGAAATAAATATTGATCTGAAACTGTTTATTTCTATAATTCGAGAATATTCGAAATTAAGGGTTGGTTACTTTTCTCATAGAGCCTGACCTTCAATCCAGTTTGGAGTTAATTATGAGCAATGAAATGTTAACAATGCTAAAAGACGCACTTGATATGTTCGCTTTCTTAGCAGTAGAGCTAATTATCCTTTTCTTAGCGATTAGCTACATTGTTGGGATTCTGCAAGAGTTTCTTACACCAGAGAAGATTCAATCTATTCTGAGCTCGCGTAACGGTAAGGGTTATGTGGTTGCAGCGCTATTGGGTGCGATTACACCTTTCTGTTCATGTTCGACTATTCCTTTCCTTAAAGGATTGCTGCGTGCACGAGCGGGTTTCGGTCCAATGATGGTGTTCCTATTCGGTAGCCCACTATTGAATCCAGTGATCATTGGTTTGTTCGTGATTACGTTCGGCTGGCAAGTGGCGGTGTTCTACTTCCTAGTAGCAATGACGGTATCGGTAGTGGCAGGTTACGCACTAGAGAAACTAGGCTTCGAGCGTTACGTAAAAGCAGAAGCGTATGAATCAACAGGTTCTTCTTCAAGCTGTGGCATTAGCTGTGGTGACTCTGATCCTAAGAAAGCAGTACCAGTAAAAGCTGAATCTTCATGTGGAACAAGTGCATGTGGTGAACCTGCGCCAGTAATGGCGAAAGAGACATCTTGCTGCGATTCTAAAAAAGAAGAACCACAAGTGACCGTTTCATGCTGTTCAGCAGATGGAAGCGCAACTGCTGAAATCATAGAGAAGAAAGAGCCTAGCCGTTGGATGATAATTTGGTTCTCAACTTGGAAAGACTTCAAACAAGTTTTCCCTTACCTAATGATGGGTATTGCGATTGGTTCATTTATCTACGGCTTCATTCCTACAGACCTAATTGCACAGTATGCTGGCGAAGGTATGTGGTATGCGATTCCAGTAGCAGCTGTGATTGGTATCCCATTGTACATTCGTGCTGAAGCGGTAATCCCATTAAGTGCAGCTCTGGTACAAAAAGGTATGGCGCTAGGTTCGGTAATGGCATTGATTATTGGTAGTGCAGGTGCAAGTTTGACGGAAGTTATCCTGCTTAAATCAATCTTCAAGAACCAAATGATTACAGCATTCCTATTCGTTATCCTAAGCATGGCGATGGGTGCAGGCTTCCTATACAGCTTCATCTTTGGTTAATCAGGTCTGATTCCTAGATAACCCGTTTGATAACAAGATATAGATATTAAAAAGAGCTCATATAGTTGAGCTCTTTTTGCGTGTAGCAACTAAACAAAACATGGATACGAAGCTGGTTTGTTAGCGAGCCCTATTGCTTTTCTGGTTTGTTGAAGAGGGGAATAGTGTGGCGTCTGAAATTCGAGAATATTGCATTAGTTCGAGAGCATGATTGCTCTGGAAGTTTACGCAATCGAAATTAACGCTCATCAATACCTATTTTTTGATTTGAATGTAACCGCTTTGATAACAACTATTAACAGTATTCATGTTTCGATGGTGTTAATTAATTGGTGGGCTTATTTAATCTTTTTGGCTAATGATTGGACGGTTTTCATATCGATATCTAGTATTTGTATAAGGGTAAATAATGCAATAGCATCGCTCGAAATTTCAAATGTTACGTTTATTTAACGGTGATGGCGTCAAAAAATTGGAGTGAATGAATGAAAGATAAGTTGAAAATTTACTGCCTTGGAAATCCTGTACTTGAGATCAGAGAACCATTTGAGCTGGTGCCAGTCAGTGAAATTAATCAACTCCCTGAATTATTGGGCGGCGTCATAGTTCTAAATGGCGATCTTAGTTCGCAAGACGACGTGATGAGCCAACTGCACCGTTGTAGGAAATTTTGGTCTTGGAAAATTTATGTTGTAGAAGATAGTGCATTATCAGAATGTTTATCCGACGGTATTTTAGATCAAGAAAATGTCGAAGAAGAGGTGATTCAACACCGCAGAACGTTGGAAAGTATTATCGACTCATCGGATACATTAGACCCTCTTGTGGGGTGGTTAGGCTTGGATCAAACGCGTCGATTGTCACCTCACAAATATTTGTCTCATAGATCGATTTATTCTTATCCATTAGTGGAGCTTTACTATCCGGAGTTAAGTTCAACTTATCGTTTTGTATTATCAGAGACCAAACGAGACACTTTTGAAATTGAGGACTTAATTGACCGAGTTAGAGTGTGTCATGAATGTGCCAGTGCCCATTTAAACTACATCGAAGCATGTCCTTCTTGCAAAGACATTGATATTACTGAGCGTACCTCTCTCCATTGTTTCACGTGTGGCCATGTTGCTGAACAAGGGCTGTTCAAACGCAATCAAAAATTAGAATGCCCTAAATGTTTAACACAGCTTCGCCATATTGGTGTGGACTATGATCGTCCTTTAGAAACCCATGCATGTAACTCGTGCTCTCATTCTTTTGCAGAGGCTGAGACATTAGCTTCTTGTTTTGAGTGTGGTACAAAAAACGAGATTTCAAAGTTGGTCGTCAGGAAGGTTTACTCGCTGAAGCTCGGTGTGCAGGGGGAGTATATATTCCGTCATGGAGTAAAGTTATCGGCTCCTGAGCTGTCGTTAAGTGGGAAAGTAGATGGGGGATATTTTTCGAATCTTCTTAGTTGGGTTAATCGAATCGCCCTCCGTCATGAAGAAGAGCATCTTTTGTTGGGGTTATACCTACCTGATTTAGCTCAGTATGTGTCTAAAAATGGAGACGCTAAAATGTTTGCTTTGATCGAGCAAATTACAGAGCGCTTGAATGGCTTATTTAGAGATTCTGATATTTGTTGTCAGTTTAAAAGTGATGTCCTTCTTGTATTTATGCCTAAAGCTAAGATGGAACATATAGATGTATTACGCGGGAAAATAGAAGCGCTTTGTTCTCTGATAGAGGATGACGATTTCACGCTGAATGTCTTTGCATGGGGTATACCCGATCCAACAATGAAAGAAGATGTTGGTTATTGGTTAGAAAGTAAAGTCAGTGAAATCTATGCTGTCAGTTAGCCTTGATCTCCAACAGTACTTCTGGGGGATGCTTTTAGAGAACTCTGAGCTTTGGCTAATGCTTTTCCCCATGATGATTATGGTGGAGCTCCCACTCTTTCTGCTTGTGTTAAGTGGAATCTTTCGCTGGTCTTATTCGGCCAGTGATATAGAGATAAAAGAATACCCAAGCATCTCGTTTGTAATTACTTGTTATGGAGAAGGAGATGCGATTGAGATAACGATCGATACGCTTGTTGAACAGCTTTATCCCGGAAAGATTGAGATTTTAGCCGTAGTCGATGGAGCAACTCAAAATGAAGATACCTACTTAGCTGCAATGCGAGGGGAGCAAAGACATAAAACGGTAAGAAACAGAGATGTTCGTGTCATTCCTAAGTGGCAAAGAGGAGGTCGCGTATCAACGTTAAATGCTGGTTTAGATAACGCCACTGGTGATTTTGTTATTAATGTTGATGGTGATACTTCTTTTGATAACGACATGGCGTTACAAATGATGAAGCAATTTACTGATAAAAATGTGATTGCTTCAGGTGGTGCTTTGCGTGTAAGAAATTGGCAGGACAACTTACTTACTCGTATGCAGTCTCTAGAATATGTGTTGTCTATGCAAGCAGGAAAAACAGGGCTCTCAAATTGGGGAGTGCTAAATAATATTTCTGGAGCCTTTGGTGCATTTAGAAAAAATGTCTTAAAACAAGTTGGAGGTTGGGATACGCATACGGCTGAAGACCTCGATTTAACGATGAGGCTTAAGCAATACAAGAAACGCTACCCAAATAATAGATTGGGCTTTGCACCAAGAGCTGTCGGTCATACTGATGTGCCTCATACCCTAAAAGGATTAGTACAGCAAAGGCTTAGATGGGACGGAGATTTATTGTTTCTGTTTTTGAGGAAACACAATGAAGGACTAACTCCCTGTTTACTGGGTTGGGGGAATTTCATCTTCACTCTCGTTTATGGTGTATTGCAAAATGTATTGCTGCCGATTCTAGTTTCAGTGTTCATGTTTTATATATTTTGGGTGTACCCAATTGATTTTGTTGTTGCATTGATGATTCTAATTTATTGCGTGTATTTGTTTACCGTAATTCTATTTTTTACTGTTTACATTGGTTTAGTTTCTGAAAGGGAGAAAGAGGATCTAAGAATGGCTAAATGGCTACCTCTATATCCTTTTTATCAGTTTTCTATGCGGTTGATTACTGCGTTCTCCATGATTAATGAATTATTTAGAAGAAGTCACGAAGAGTCGAGTATGGCTCCTTGGTGGGTATTAAAAAAAGGCAAAAGGTTTTAGCAATGAAAGTAAAATTTCATCTGGATAAAAAAACAAACCTCAATCGGATGACGGTGTAAAGGTTGCTTACGGACAAGCAAAAAGAGGGGGCTATCGCTTTCGTTGGTATTTAATTTTAAGCTTGGTGATTAGCCCACTATTATTCGTGGCGTATTTTTTCTTGAAGACAAATTTTCTCGTGATTGCTCCGGCTATTGTTACGTCTTATCCAGTTACTTTGACTGCTAAGGTTGCAGGCATTGTTGGGCCGATACCCATAGACGACGGTACTCAAGTGGAGCGAGCACAGACTGCAATTCAATTGACGAATTTGGAAATTGAAGCTCAAATTGAGTTTATACATGCGGAGCTGTTAGGGTTAAAAGTCAATTTAGCAAGCGATATGGAAGCGTTGCACTTAAACGGTATTGCAGAAACGCGTCGGAACCTCAGTAAAGTACAGCAAATTCAAAAACGTTATGAAGAATATAGGAAAAAAGGTCAGGTATCCGATGTGGACTACGCAAGTATAGTGGGAATGAGTAACTCACTTAATAATCAGCTTAATGGACAAAAACTAGATTATCAAAATGCGAAATTAGCTGAACAAGAAAGAGAATTAGCGGGTCCGGTTAGTCAGGCTCGACGTGCTTTAATGAAAGATCTAGCACTTAAACGTGTTGTTGAACAAGGATTGGCGATTAAGTCTCCCTATGCAGGCCGCGTTGTCGATATCCATGTCGTTGAAGGACAGAGAGTGTTCGAAGGTGACGAGCTTGTAACGATAGCGAAGAATACCATCCCGCAAGTGGTCGCGTATTTAGACCCTAAATATTTAGAGAATGCGATAATAGGAGCTCATACCAAGGTAAGGTTTCCTAATGGTAGTACTTTTGAGGCTGAGATTGCAGATTCGGTAGAAATCGTCAGTAAGTTGCCTACTCAATTAGCAAGCCCTTTTGAAGGGCAACCGGCATATCTCAAAGTTGCATTGAACTTTACGGCTGATTTGCCTCGAGAATATTGGATTGAAGGGATGACCGTCGAAGTGCGTTTTTAACTAGCATGCTAATTTGACCATAAATGGAGCGTATATCGCTCCATTTTTATTTCAACAGCTATTGAGTTGAATCAGAAGTCTCTTAAATCAAGCTCATTGTTGATCAACACAACACACTGAGAAGCAAACAACATGTTTGGACCTAAGCTGATTTTCTCTGTCCCTAAACGCTTCAAGCTGTTGTAGCTTTTCTTCGGCATAGGGATATGGTCAGTTAGAAGGAAACATGGGTTTTCCGCAATCTCTGCATTACGGATAAAGTCGCCTTTCTTATCCATCATGTACAGCTGGTGGTCTTCAGCCAGTTCTTTAACCAGCTTTTCAAAGCTCATAGTACGAACTGTGATGCCCGGTTCTACCTGACGTGTCTGTTCTTTTGTCATGCCTTGAGAAGCGTCAACCGCTCTTACTACCGCAGATAACAGTGCAGATTCATGAAAGCCACCAATGTTGGTGATTTCATTTGAATCGAATGTAATGGTACGAGAAAAGTCTTTAGTACTTTCTAATACAAGGTGCACGGTGACATTCTCACGGTGAGATTGAGCAACGAAGATCGTGTTCATCAGGGTATGAGCCAGAATTTCGGTATGAGCGTCTTGTCCAACACCTTCTAAGATAAGTTTACTCTCTGTAGGGGCTGCGCGAGCGCGTAATACAAATGAACGCATGGAATGTACCTTGTCAGTATGTGATAAAGCGAAACGGGTTTTATCAACATGAATTGATGAATAACTAAAATTATGGCGGTATGTAACTCTTTTCTATTAATGAAGTCAAATAGAGTTGCGTATAGCGCTAACCAGTAGAACTCAGCGTATTAAATAGAGAATGACCACATTACAAGATGGTAAAGGTTGAAGCGCCCTAAGGTTTACATAGATAGTATGCGCAAATTATTAGGTGGCTTGCAAAAGGAAGTAGTCGATGAAGTTACAGAAAATAGATAAAGAAGAATACAGAAAGAAGATGAACCTGCTGTTGGTCTCGTTGGTTGGGTCACTCGCTGTGTTCGCCATTGTATTCGGAACCATACTGATCGACCTATTCGGTTCAGAACAATCAATCGCCGGTGAATCGACAGGTAATTTCCACTTGAACGTATTAGGTGTGATCTTATCAGTTGCATTGAATGCCTTTATCGCGAGTCGTGTAAAAGGGCATGATTACTTCAAAGAAGCACTTTATGTATGGAACCTTAAACAAATCCATAATCAAATCTATCGCAAGCTCAAGCGTATTCAACCCAAAGCTGAGCAAGGCGACCGAGACGCGCTGACTATCCTTTACTTCTATTACACGACGCAAAAACAGGTATATGACCTAGATAACAATACATTGACGATGAAAACGGTTCAGCAATCGCTAGATAACATCCTAGAACTGAGTGAGAAATGGAGCATTGAGCTAGATATAGAGGCTTTTTCGAAAGATCTAGTCGCAAATTTCTAAGTTATATGCTCTTGATTGTACGAACTTTAACCTGTGAAAGAGGGTTTTGACGTGAAAGTAGCCGCTTAAGCAGCTTTTTGGAGTTTTTATTAAAATAGGGGTTGCCATGTTTTCGATGATCTCTATAATGCCGCCTCACTGATACGGCAGACGCCACAAGGCTTAAGCAGTAATCAGTAAGACGGAAAGTTCGCAAGAAATTAATTTTAAAAAGTGTTTGACACTTAAGATTAAATCGCTAGAATCCACGTCCGCTTTCAAGGTTTTCTTTGTAAAAAGAAAGCTTCGACAAGCAAAGTTCTTTAACAATTTAAACCTA